>DFBQ01000165.1:12683-21449 GCA_002367355.1 Deltaproteobacteria bacterium UBA3076
TTGGCTTGATATGAAGGATGCCCGGATTTTTATCTATTTCAATCCCTCAATCACCAATCATCAATCATAAGGGAGGAAACATATCCTATGAGCACATGGCACATAGCGGTAAATGGTCAGACACAGGGGCCGTATTCGGCCGAAGAAATAAGCACGCATCTTGCGTCAGGACGTATTGGCACGGACACACTGGTCTGGAAGGAGGGAATGGCAGACTGGACGTCTATTTCCCAAATACCGGAGCTGAACATGGATACTCAACGACCCCGCATGGGACCTCCGCTGCCTGCTCCCGGCATGACCCATGGTATGATGGCCCATGAAATAGACTATCAGATCTTCGGGCAGGAAATGCAATTCGTGGAAATTGAGCTGGATCCAGGTGAAAGCGCCGTGGCTGAAGCCGGGGCAATGATGTATATGACGGATGGAATAGTCATGGAGACGATCTTCGGCGACGGCAGTACTTCCTCGCAGACCGGAAGTTTTTTTGACAAGCTGATGGGAGCCGGGAAACGCCTGATCACAGGTGAGAGTCTTTTTTGCACAGTCTTTACCCAGCAGGGCCACGGAAAAGCAAAGGTTGCCTTTGGAGCGCCATATCCCGGAAAGATCATTCCCCTGGACCTAAAGGACTACGACAACAAAATAGTCTGCCAGAAAGATGCTTTTCTTTGCGCTGCCAAGGGCGTATCAATTGGGCTTGCATTTCAGAAGAAGATAGGAGCTGCCCTCTTTGGCGGAGAGGGATTCATTATGCAGAAGCTGGAAGGTGACGGCCTGTCTTTTGTCCATGCAGGGGGAACCATTGTGGAAAAACAGCTTGGCACTGGAGAGACCTTGAGAGTTGATACAGGCTGCCTGGTGGCCCTTACTCGCACTGTATCCTATGACATAGAGTATGTTGGAAATGTTAAATCAGCCATTTTCGGAGGCGAAGGCTTCTTCTTCGCCAGTCTTGTCGGACCAGGTCATGTGTGGCTGCAGTCCCTACCCTTTTCCCGACTTGCCGGCAGAATTCACGAATCTGCACCACAAAACACCGGAGGATCCGGCACCAGGGGGGAAGGATCAGTGCTCGGAGGCCTTGGAGACCTGTTTCAGAAATAATCAATACTGTTGTATTCCGGCCGAATACGTGATAAAGACCGACCACAGATTAAGAGTTCACCTTTCGGTGGGTTGCGGTAAAATGGGGGCTGTAATCCCATGAACCCTGAATCTCTGCACACGTGGGCGGTTACTTGTGAACAATAATTTTTTTCGTAATACTATCCTTTTTTCTGTGTTTTTATGTATCCTGTTAGTCGGTTTCCAGATAATCGATTACAGATCCCGGAAAACCTCGCCCGATCAAGATACATTCACATCAAACCAGGCTGATCCGGTCGGAAACAAAGATACTGCGGCCTTTGCCGACTATACAGCGAAAACAAAACCGGCTGTCATAGTCAAAGGCATTATCAGGCCCGGCGAGACCTTTTCCCACGCACTGGAAAGAAACAAGGTGGATAGGGCTCTGGAATCTCAAGTCATTGAAGGATTTTCACAGGTCGTTGATTTCAGAAAATGCAGGCCGGGGGATTCTTTCTGTGTTTCACTGGACGATTGCGGAGGGCTCATTCGATGTACTTATGAAAGGAGTCCGCTTGAAATCTATGCATTAGAGCCCAATGAGGACAACAAAAGTAAGTTCCATGCCTTCAGAGACCCGGTTTTGCTGGAATGCCGTTTGACAAAACTATCTGGGATAATAGACAGTTCTCTGTTTTCCGCCTTCTCAAAGATAGGGGCCAACAGCAGGCTCACCATGGCCTTCACAGATATATTTGCATCCAGTTTGGATTTTAATACTGAAACCAGGCTTGGCGACCAGTTTGACGTAATTGTTGAGGAATATTTCAAGGACGATCGTTTTGTGGGTTATGGCAAAATAGTGGCAGCACAGTATAAAAACCATTACAAAGGCTTTGACGCCTACTATTACAGGCCCGAAGGCCAAACCAAGGGAAAATACTACGATTCCACCGGCCGGGAGGTCGGGACTTCTTTTTTAAAATCTCCTCTTCCTGTCTACAGAGTGACATCCAAATTCTCCAGGAGACGTCTGCACCCGATCCTCAAGGTCTATCGCCCTCACCTTGGTGTGGATCTTGCGGCCCCCATAGGTACACGCATAATGGCTGCGGCAGATGGCAGGGTCAGTTTTGCGGGCTGGCAAAAAGGTTTTGGCAGGACTGTTATCTTAAAACACCTTGGAGGTTACAAGACTTATTACGGGCACCTTTCCAGGTTTGCTAAAGGCATAAAAAAAGGAATCCGGGTCGAGCAAAAACAAATAATAGGTTATGTAGGGTCAAGTGGTTTGTCCACCGGACCGCATCTTGACTATCGAATCAAGGAAAACGGCGTATTCAGAAATCCTTTCAACATGAAATTCAAGCCCAAGTCCAGGCTCTCGGGCAAGGCGCTGGATGACTACATTGAAGAACAGGGCGAATGGGGACAACTTCTTGAAAATAATTCAGTCCCTAAAACTCTGCAGATTGAAACACGAAAAATCAGGAAACAACCCGATGGCTGGCTGGGTTAAGTCTCCTCCAGCTCTCCTTATTATCTTCGTCCTTTCCTCTCTTATATGTCCTGTTTTGTGTCCTGCCTCCAAGGCTGCAAATGCCTCTGTCTGGGAACCTCTTATAGAACATTTAATAAAGGATGGAGAAGACGAGGCGACAATTCGCAGCATATTTGCCAGACGCGAAGTTCAATTTAATCCCAGGGTCATGCCCCGCAAGCTTTCTCACAAGGAGAGCAAACTTGATTACAGTAAGTTTCTCAGGCCTGAACGTCTCTCAAGGGCCAGTGCTTTTTTGGATACGCATAAAGAATTGCTGATCCGGATAGAAGGTGAATACGGTGTACCCAAGGAAATAAAAGTTGCAATCCTCCTTGTGGAGACAGACCTTGGCCGTTACCTGGGTCCTGATCGCGCCTTTAATATATTGGCAAGCATGGCGGCAGCAACTGATATAGATCGTGTAAAACCCTGGCTTCCCCCTGAACTGCTTAAATCCACCGAAAGTGAACGCGTGGAAAAGAAGCTTAAAGAGAAGTCCCAGTGGGCCTATGAGGAACTCAGGGCACTTCTTCTCTATTCTGAACAAAACAAAATAGATCCCCTGGAAATCAAGGGCTCAATCTTCGGGGCCATAGGGCTGTGCCAGTTCATGCCTTCAAACGCCCTTCGCTTTGGAATCGACCATGACCACGACGGCAAGGTAGACCTGTTCTCAAAACCCGATGCCCTTGCCAGTATGGCAAATTACATAAGAAACTACGGATGGAAAGACAACCTCAGCCGCGAGGAGCAGAAAGCAGTCATTCTCAGATATAACTACAGCCGCCCATATGCAAGGGCTGTACTTGATGTGGCGGAAAGGCTTTCAGACAGTGCAAACGAATGATGGCCTAAGCCACTTGCAAAACATTATTTTTCACCGCAACAGCAGCCCGAAGCACAGGGTCAAGGGCGTTCTCGGGCCGGAACTCCTGAAAATGATGTCTTGACCCGTAGGGAACCATCTCCTGAATTGCCTGCAGATCCCTCTCGGATAACAGCGGCTCCACCACTGTTGTTCGAAACTCATGGTCAATACCACTCTGGGCAATCAGCGCAATACTTTCTTCCAGTTGCTCCTTAGGTGCGCATACACCTGTCAGGCGGTCATAAAGCTCAAACGGGGCCTTGATGTCCATGGCGATGAAATCCACAAGACCTTCTAAAAGCAACTCGGCCAGAGCTTCCGGACGACTGCCGTTTGTATCTAATTTGATCTGGTAATCCATCGACCTGACACGATAAAAAAATAGAGAAATGTCAGGCTGCAGCGTTGGCTCCCCGCCACTGACAACCACACCATTTAGTTGTCCGCGCCGCTTTTCCAGAAACAAAAAGACCTCCTCCAGCGGAATCAGCGCACTGGTCGGCGGATCCATGGGAATCAAAGAGCCGTTGTGGCAATACGGACACCGGAAATTGCAGCCCTGCGTGAAAACCACTGCTGCCACATGGCTCGGAAAATCGCTGAGGCTGAATGAGTTTAAACCGCCGATTCGCATAATTGTTTATCTATCTGATAATAATTACGCAAAGCAAATTCAGCCTGCTTTCCCTCGTTCCACTGCTTGACAGGCCGAAGGTACCCGACGACACGGGAATAGACTTCCGTTTCCTCACCACACTCTGGACAACAACTTTGCTCACCCCGAAGGTAGCCGTGGGTGGGGCAGACTGAAAATGTCGGCGTAAGAGTGAAATAAGGAAGGCGGTAATTTTCGCAGACCTTGCGAACAAATGCCTTTACTGCCTGCGGGTCGGATGCAGCTTCTCCGAGGAAGATGTGCAGGACCGTGCCACCGGTGTATCTTGCCTGCAACTCGTCCTGCAGATCGAGCATCTGGAAAATGTCCTCAGTGTAGTTGACCGGCAGTTGTGTTGAGTTGGTGTAAAAAGGTTTCGAATCGGCTTCCCCATCATTGGCGCTACGAATATCAGGATAACGCTCCTTGTCCAGCTTTGCAAAACGATAGGCCGCACCCTCTGCAGGGGTCGCCTCAAGGTTATAATAATAACCGGTCTCTTCCTGGAACTGACTGAGTTTCTCCCGCATGAAATCAAGCACCCTTAAGGCAAAGGCTGAACCTTCTGTTGAGCCGATATCGCTGCCGAGCATATTAAGGCAGGCCTCGTTCATTCCTGTCAACCCGATGGTCGAAAAATGGTTATACCAGTATTGGCCTTGACGCTGCTTGACATTGCGTAGATAAAATTTTGTATAGGGATAGAGGCTCTTTTCTGTAAAATTTTCCAGCACCTTACGTTTGGTCTCAAGACTTGTCCGACCAATCTCCATCAGCCGTTCAAGACGCCTGAAGAAATCGTCCTCGTCAGTGGCCAGGTAGCCAAGGCGCGTCATATTAATTGTCACTACGCCGATAGACCCGGTCAACGGATTGGCACCGAATAACCCGCCGCCGCGCCTCTCAAGGGCACGCAGATCCAGCCGCAGGCGGCAGCACATGGACCTGGCATCATCAGGCGACATGTCTGAGTTCACGTAGTTTGCAAAATAGGGAATACCGTATTTTGCTGTGACTTCCCACAGCCTCTCCAGGCCAGGTGCCTCCCAGTCAAAGTCCGGATCAATGTTATATGTGGGTATGGGGAAGGTGAAGACCCGGTCTCTCGCATCGCCCTCTGCCAACACTTCAAGAAATGCGCGATTGAACATGATCATTTCGTGCTGAAAATCCGCATAGATCTCTTTTTGTGGCTCACCGCCGATAATGACATTTTCCTGAGCCAGCGTGCCCGGCGGCTGTACATCGAGTGTGACATTGGTAAAAGGAGTCTGGAAACCTACCCGCGTCGGCACATTTACGTTAAAAACAAATTCCTGCAGGGCCTGCTTGACCTCTTTGTATTTAAGGCCGTCAAAACGGATGAAAGGTGCCAGAAGAGTGTCAAAGTTTGAAAAGGCCTGTGCTCCAGCGGCCTCTCCCTGCAATGTGTAAAAGAAATTAATAATCTGTCCGAGCGCGGTCCTGAAATGTCGTGCAGGGCTGCTTTCCGCCTTGCCGGGTGCTCCCCTGAAACCGAAGCGCAGCAGGTCCTGAAGGTCCCACCCCACGCAGTACACTGACAGCAGGCCCAGGTCGTGGATATGGACCGCGGCGGATGTGTGCGCTTCACGAATTTCAGGAGTGTAAATTTTGTTGAGCCAGTAAGTCTTGCTGACCTCGCTTGAGATATAGTTGTTAAGTCCCTGTAAAGAATAGGCCATGTTGCTGTTTTCCCTGACCTTCCAGTCCAGACGATCCAGATAGCGCTCGATCAGGTCAAGATCGGCCTTTTTGACCATCTCCCGGATGCCTGCATGTCGATCTCGATAGAGAATGTATGCCTTTGCCGTCCTCTTAAACGCCGAGGCCAACAGCACCTCTTCCACCATATCCTGAATTTCTTCAACCGTTGGCACAGTATCCAGAAACACCATCTGAGCAAGACTTATGACCCGAATTGTAAGCCGTCGGGCAGTATCCTCTTTGAATTCACCAGTGGCTCTACCCGCCTTCAGTATGGCAGAGGTAATTTTTGATGACTCAAACGGCACCAAGCGATGGTCACGTTTTCGGATCTGGGTTAGGCCGATATACTCTGTAATGCTGACTGCCTGTTGGGGAAGCTCAACAACTGTTGTCATGGTCTATTTCCTCTCAAAGGGATTGATATTCTAAACAAAGGCCTTTCTTGAACTCCGCATTTTGTACTACATAACTCCAACATATTGAAGACAATCAAATATGAATCGCAAGATATAGTGGTCTTATCGGACTGTCAAGCATTAGACTTTAAAAAAAAATTGTAAGCGTTCACAGAGCACCGCATCTGCTTTGTTCCCGGGCACTTGAAGTACGACGAGTACGTCTTCGTGCCCGGCGCCTCGCATCTGCGGCACCCTGTAAACGCTTACAGCTCGGTGGGTTGCGGTAAAACGGGCATTGTAACTCCGTAAACGCTTACAAAAAATTAAACCCTGGGATGCAGGTTCTGGGAATAACCCCCGGAGGGCATCATTTCTTGACAGTCAGGGAATATTATGAAAAAAGTGTTGCAAGCTTGCGCGAAATCAGGTTCATAAACTATAATTTATCTATATCTATACAGTGAGGCTCAAGTGAAAACTACGGGCAGTTGGGTATTATCTACTAAGTTGAGCAATTAGCTGTCTTGTCAGGGCGACCAGACCGACTTGCCAGGGCGGCAGACCGATAGCCATTAGCGTTTAGCTTTGAAAANNAAATCAAGGCATTACGTTAATTAGTGCCTGAACGAAAACCCCTCTTTTTGTCATTTCGACCGTAGGGAGAAATCTTTAATGCCTGTATTTTCAGTACGATAAGATTTTTCGCTTTGCTCGAAATGACAGCTTTGGTTAGTTAATGATACCCAAAAAACCAAAAATATACCAAACCAACTTCAAAGAATCGCACTGGAGAAACTATCAGAGAAAGCTGAAAAGGACTGCCGCCATAAATAAATTTATCAAAAACATCTCTAAATACTCTGTTGTCCTTCTCACAGTGCTTATTTTGGTTTGCGGAATAATCAGTGGTCTTCTTGGCGGAATTGCATGTCATCATACACAGACACTTAATAGTAACACACCAGATAGCAAGGCTGATATCCATCACAGTCATAAAAAATTAATAACCAAAAGGGATGTTCAGTCCCTGATTAACAGTGAATCCTTTGTAAATCTTAATGAAAAAGGTTTCGGTTTTGGTTTCAATGAACAAAATTTCAGAGTTGACACGAGTCTTGATGTTCCCCTGCAGCAATTCATGCTGGATAATTTGGATCAATCCACAGCTCGCTACATCGGAATTGTGGCTATGGATCCAACTACAGGCAGAATATTATCAATGGTGAGTTATGATAAAACAGACCAACATAACAATCCATGTATCGACGACAGATTTCCTGCCGCCAGTATCTTTAAAATAGTTACTGCTGCTGCGGCTATTGAAAAATGTGATTTTAATTCAGGCTCCATACTTAAATACAATGGCGGGAAACACACATTATATAAATCCCAGCTTAAAAAGCGGACAAACAGATACACCAACAAAATAACATTCAGGGACTCATTCGCTCAGTCAGTTAATCCCGTGTTTGGAAAAATCGGTTCGCTTTATCTTGGAAAAACCGTTCTTGAAAACTATGCTGAAGCCTTTGGATTCAACCAAAATATTGATTTTGAGATTCCAGTTTCTCCAAGTTCTATTTATTTATCTGATGAACCTTATCAGTGGGCTGAAATTGCCTGCGGATTCAACAACGAAACCACATTATCTCCCCTCCATGGGGCATTGATAACATCGGCGATTCTCAACCAGGGCAGGCTGGTAGAACCCACAATTGTCGATCAGATAACTAATGAAATAGGACAGGTTATTTATCGCAGCCATTTGATTACCCTTAACCAGGCTGTTACACCCAAGTCAGCAAAGGTTGTTAATAATCTCATGGAGGCCACAATAAAATCCGGTACTTGCAGAAAGGCTTTCAGGGGTTACCGAAAAGATCAAATCCTTTCCAAACTTAATATAGGCGGCAAAAGCGGCTCCATTGACAACAAGGCACATGATGCCCGCTATGACTGGTTTGTGGGATTTGCCGAGGAAAAAGATGGACATGAAAAACTTGTCATATCAGTCATTGTAGCCCATGAAAAATATATAGGCACAAAAGCAAGCCATTATGCACGTATTGCAATGAAACAATATTTCCGCAATTATTTTGCAAAAAAAGATGAAAAAGTGCCTTTTAAAACAGCCTTTGGGATTGATGATTGATGATTTGTGATTTGTGAAAATCACCGGTAATAGATTCCCAAAGCAACAACTGAGTTTCAATCCACGCCCGCTTAATTCGCCCATTTTTTTGGACAGATAAGAATCTTTGGAATTTATACACAGCGGCATTGGATAATAGAAATCTGCGGCCTTGATCATCGTTTCGGCCATTGAGGGGTTATGTTGAACAATGAGTAATGTTGTTGAACCGGAAAAAAGATAGACACTTTGTGACAATTAAGACCAACCACCTCTTCACTAAATAAAACTCTGATTGGGAATTGAACCTAAACTGTCATGACGGGGCATTTCGCCGCCAGCTCACTCGACACACACAGACGAACACAG
>DFBQ01000130.1:0-1463 GCA_002367355.1 Deltaproteobacteria bacterium UBA3076
AAGCCCCATGAAATAGAGGCACAGTATCCAGATTTGTAACGGTTGATGATGTCCCTCAAATATCGTCCCTGTCAGGTCATCGAAGTATCGACTACACTTTTTACAATAATACTGTTGGCGCTCTGATTGTGTCTTATCTCGACCATTTTTGACTATCATATCCGAACTACAGTGCGGGCAATGAACACCGTCCGGCCAGCGCAGTTCGCGGACCCATTGAAAGCACTTGGCGTTGTCTATAATGGCCGTTATATTCAGAAGGCTTTGGATTTTGTTCTGAATTTTCATCATCATTTCTCCTGGGTAGTATTTCCCAGGAAACAATACAGATGATGCCTTCAGATGTCTATAGTGAAGCACAATTTTCCTTTTCAAGGATCAGTCTGGAATCCCTTAAGAGCCTAAAAAAATATGTGTATTTTTAAATTAAATAACTTGCTGACAATATTGAAAAATTAAGTGTAGTCAGTAATTGCACACCAAGATTTTAAAAATCTATTTTGAAATCAATAGGTTACTGTTGTTTTGCTTGGGGAACTTCAGGTTAATTTAAATGAGCACAAATGGGTCAGTTATGATGAGCGTTGAAGTTCGGAAGTGAGGAAAGCGGTAATAAAGGTCGTTTTTAAGTTCAGACAAGCAGCCTCCTGTCTGAATGATAGACGGTTTGAGCTATCAGGTTTGAATGGAAAGCAATGAAGTCGCAAAAAAAACCAAGAAGGAAAAACTGAAGCGGCAGGTCAGGTGTCCGCCCCGATGAATCAGACGCTTCTGACCGACATCCGCAGCCTGATTCTCTCGGCCCGCCGCCAGGTGGCACAAGCAGTCAATGCCGGACTCACTATGCTTTACTGGGAGATTGGACGGCGTATCCGGCAGGATATTCTCGAAGAAAAGCGGGCGGTCTACGGCAAGGAAATTGTCGTCGCGCTGGGGCGACAATTGGAGGCCGAGTTCGGAAGGGGTTTCGGTGAGAAAAACTTGCACCGGATGGTCCAATTCGCTGAGGTTTTCTCCGATGAAAAGATTATCGCCGCACTGCGGCGACAATTGGGCTGGACCCATTTCAAGTCCTTGATTCCCATCGAAGATCCCTTGAAACGAAAATTTTACACTGAAATGTGCCGCATCGAAGGGTGGAGCACACGGACCCTGGATAAAAAAATACAATCTATACTGTTTGAACGCACGGCCCTGTCCCGCAAGCCGGAAAAGCTGGCGGAAATGGAACTGAAAGCCCTGCGCGAGGAGGACAAACTAACATCCGATCTGGTGTTCGGCGATCCCTACCTGCTGGATTTCCTTGGTCTCAGAGATGCTTATGCCGAAAAGGATATGGAAGCAGCCATCCTACGTGAGATGGAGGCCTTCATTCTCGATCTGGGGGTCGGATTCGCTTTCATGGAGCGTAAGCCTTCACAGGGCACCGCATCTGCTTTGTTGTCGGGCACTTGAAGTACAGG
>DFBQ01000130.1:1488-21926 GCA_002367355.1 Deltaproteobacteria bacterium UBA3076
TGCAGCACCCTGTAAACGCTTACAGTTCGCTGAGTTGCGGTAAAAAGGGCGTTGTAATCCCGTGAACGGTTACCATGGAGCGGCAAAAACGCATCATAGTTGATGGTGTTGACCATTACCTGGACCTGCTTTTTTACCATCGCAATTTGCATCGTCTAGTGGCCATTGAGTTGAAAATCGGGTCCTTTCAACCTGGCGATAAGGGCCAGATGGAGCTGTACCTCGGTTGGCTGAACCGTTATGAACGAAAACCAGGGGAAGAATCCCCCATCGGATTGATTTTGTGCGCTGGAAAACGGCGCGAAACCATCGAATTGCTCGATCTTGAAAAAAGCGGCATAAAGGTCTCATCCTATTGGACTGAAGCGCTCCCCAAGGCGGAGTTGGAGCGCAAGCTGCACGAGGCGGTAAAGCTTGCTCGTGCAATGGTTGGCGCGAAAAATGAAATAGCGGAATAAGTAGAGATAGCCCATGAATAGCGGTTTTCGACCAAAATTCACCATCACCAACCGGATAACTGCCGGTCTCACTCTTATTGAGCGAGCCAGGGAGTTCCCGGAAACTGCAACTCTGTCTGAAAACTGGGTTCAGGCGATGGGCGGTCAAAAAAATAATGGTATCAGGGTAGGTTAATGGCAAAGAAGATCGAAGAAAACGCCATCCCAAGCAAAGGTGAAATTATCCTGTATCAGTCCCCTGACGGCGAAATTGCGCTGGACGTACGACTTGGCTGGCGATACGTTGTGGCTCGGAAGAAATGAGCCATTTATGGGACATATGAGGCACTTGTGGTATGCGATCGGAAGGTGCTTCTCCCGTACAGAAAAGTATTGGAGGAAGGAAAAATGAAAGTATCCTATGATCCAAGAACCGATACGCTAAGTGCGATCTTCATGGAAGATGTTCAGGTCACTGAAAGCGACGAAGAAAAACCTGGGGTAATTCTGGACTACGACCAGGAAGGCCACTTAGTCTCTTTGGAGATTCTTGAGGCCTCTCAGCGTATTATGCAAACCCGCAAAATAGAATTTGAGACCATTGAACACTCAACTGCGATGGAAGTGCAATGATTAAGATGGAACCTTGGTATAAAGTGTGCTACACCGCGAAAGGAAGTCCGGGAGTGCCGGTCGTTCAATCCGGATGAGTTTGCCATCCACTTGGAACAGGTTATCGCCAAGACGGCCCCTGTGGATTACCGAGAGCCCAAGCAGTTCTTCGCGCGGACCTGCTTTACGCGGGCGCTACGCGAGCACGCTGGAATGGTGCTCCGTCGGCTCTCCGGCGAGACGGTGAAGACGCGGCTCACCGTAGGACATGGAGGCTACGGAACCGGTTACTATGTAACGTATATTCAGTTTCTCAAAGGCTGTTATTACTTTTTGTAAGAGTTCATACGGTCCAATGTGACAATCTACGTGCTACCTCTCTGTTCAACCGTTCCCTGCTCCAAATTCCGGCGAAAGCCGGAATCTAGTGGATAGTCGCAAAATATGATTTGCCCGGACTTATTGAGAAGTTACAAACATTGCTAATATATCAACGGTTTAACAAAGGTATAAAGGGTAAAAAAATGTCAATATTTAATATTGGCATAACCACCTGCAAAATAACGAATAATTGACAAAAAGCAGCAATTCTAATTATGACATATTTCGATATATCTCAAATAGTTATACATCATTCTCAATTTTCAAACACTTTAATTTTCTTAGAATTTCGTCGAAATTCTCATGTTTTTGAAATAGGTCAAAGTCCTTCACGTAACTAGAAAGTCAGCAACAATCTGTATTTATTGAGTATTATTACCTAATTCCATAATTAGAATTGCTGGACAAAAAGGGGATGAGTTACCACACCAGTTCCGGTTGACCCAAAAAAAATCACCTCATGACACAAACTTTAGGAGTTAGAGACCCGGATCAAGCAATGAGCCAGAAAATATATCAGCCGGTGCGTTTGGATTTGAGCAACCCCGTCTTTCAATGCCACTTTGATTCCGGCTTGTCCGGGTCAGGGAGATATGACATATGCTCCCCTCGTTCCATTCTTATGCTTTTTCCATTCAGAACTCACGAATCAACGGTTTAGATTTTTGGTAACCTCTGAACCCCTAAAATAATTCTCATTCCGGCAGCCGCAAATCCTCTATATTTTTTATGCTGTAGGCCTCCATGTAGTCCCTGATACCGGTCAGCACATCCTTTGCGGTGCCTGGCCGTACGAGTGTTGCCGTACCAATTTCAACTGCCCTTGCACCGGCCATCAGGAACTCAAGTGCGTCGTCCGGGGTACTGATACCACCGACACCGATTACAGGAATATCCACAGCCCGGACTACCTGCCAGACCATGCGCAGGGCGATGGGTTTGATCGCCGGGCCTGAGAGTCCTCCAAACACGTTTGCCAGGGCCGGACGCCTGGACTTAATATCTATGGCCATACCCAGGAGGGTATTTATGAGAGAAATGGCATCGGCCCCTGCGGATGCAACCTTTCGGGCAACTTTGGTAATATCAGTCACATTTGGTGTGAGCTTTATTATTACAGGAAGGTCCGTGGCTTTCTTAACTGCATGAGTTACATATGCCGCAGCTTCAGGATCTGTACCGAATGCAATACCCCCTGCCTTTACATTCGGGCATGAGATGTTCACCTCAATGGCCTTGACGCCTTCTGCCCCGTCGAGCTTTTTTGCTATTTCAGCATATTCTTCAACTGAATTTCCAAGGATGTTGACAATCAAAGAGGTCTTTGCATTCCTCAGCCAGGGGAGCTTGTCCCTGAGGAAAGACTCTATTCCTACGTTTTCAAGCCCTATGGAGTTCAAGAGGCCGCACGGGGTCTCCACCAGGCGGGGAGGAGGGTTTCCGGGACGGGGTTTGATGGAAATACCTTTTACTATAATTCCACCTACCTGGTCCAAATCAAGAAGACCATCTAATTCCGCCCCGTAACCACAGGTCCCTGAGGCGAGTAAGACCGGATTTTTGAGTACCAGGGAACCAATTTTGATTGAGAGATTGGGGGATTTGGTGATTGGATTTTTTTGATGGATCACTGGGTGTACTCCCAATTTACTTGATCTGCGTCAAATACCGGTCCTTCCTGGCACACGTGCAGAAACCCCCGGTTATCTGATTTCGGAACGGCACAGCCCAGGCACAGGCCTATGCCGCAAGCCATAGTGGCCTCCAGTGATACCTGGCAGAGGATGTTCTTTTTGCAGGCCATATAATAGACAGCCTTCATCATAGGCCACGGACCGCAGGTATAGATCTGCGCCAAGCCCGTGATTTCCTGGAGCGTTTGAGCCAACAGGTCTGTTACCATCCCCCTTTGTCCAAGGCTTCCGTCCTCGGTTGCAACATGAAAATATCGGGTAAGTCTTGAGAAGTCTTCAATGGTCGGGATTTCCGAAGCATTTCCAGCCCCAATCAATATGATAAGTTTACCGGATTGCTTAATCCTCTCTGCCAGAAGGAGCAAAGGTGCAATGCCGAGCCCTCCGCCCACCAGTATGCACGGACGGTCATAGATCAACCTGAAGCCCTGTCCCAGCGGTCCCAGCACCCTGACTATCTCTCCGGGGCGCCGCTTCGAGAGCAGGTGGGTGCCTTTGCCGACTTCTTTATAAAGAAAACTTATATGACCGTTTGCCCCGGTCTTGTAAATGGACAGGGGGCGGCGAAGCAGAGGGTCCCTGCTATTGTTGTATTTAACCTCAAGCATGCAAAACTGGCCAGGGTTGGCTGAATCCAGAATTGCAGGGGCCTTGATCGTAAGCAGGAAAATACCATGGGCAAGTTGTGTCTGTTCTAGAATCCTGGCAGGTATGTCGAACTTGGGCATCAGACCTTCCAAATAAGAGAAATGGCTGTAGCAGTAAACAGGATTATGCTTATGGCCCCATTAAAAGTGAAAAAGGCCAGATTCATCCGGGAAAGGTCTTTGGGGTTTACCACCAGCCTTTGCATTACCAGGAGTGCAAATGTGGTCAGTAAGCCACAATAGTATATCCAGTTGAGATGTGCCAGAAAGCCCACTGAAACAAGAGCGATAAAGGCCACCAGATGGAATATGCCTGAAATCCAGAAGGCCTTCTTTATCCCCCACCTTGCCGGTATTGAGTGCAGGCCTTGTTCCCGGTCAAAATTGTAATCCAGGCAGCCATATAGAACGTCGAATCCCGCTACCCAGAAAAGTACGCCTGTGCTGAGGATCAAGGGAAGGAATTCTACACTTCCTTTTACTGCAATCCATCCGGCCATAGGGGCCAGGCTCAGGGCCAAGCCCAAAAAGAGGTGGCACAGTGAGGTGAACCTCTTGGTATATGAGTAGCTTAGCACAACAGCCAGGAAAACCGGGGAGAGCAGGAATGCCAGTCGATTCAGTTCATAGGCTGCCAGGAAGTAAATCCCCGAAGCAACCATTACCATGATCCAGGCGTCCCTTGCCTTGACAGTCCCTTTGGGAAGCGCCCTCTCCTTCGTGCGGAGATTTTCTGAATCAAAGGGGATGTCAACTATACGGTTAAAAGCCATTGCAGCCGTCCTGGCTCCAATCATGGCAACAAGAATCCACAGGGAAGTCCACAGGTCAGGTGGTCCTTCAGCAGCTAAAAAAGCACCCAGGTATGCAAAGGGCAGGGCAAGGATAGTGTGCTCGAACTTTATCATTTCAAGCAGTATCCAAACCTTTGAAATTGCTGATTTGCTGATTTGCTGATTTGCTGATTGCACGCAGTTATCCTATTAACTAATGATTACACTGCAAAAAGTCATGAAATATGATTCCGCTATTCAAAATTCAACATTCAAAATTCACCATGCCACCTCTTCAGGCCTTCTACTTCGAGTCCTATGAATTCCGCCAACCTGCCGGCAAAGAATGATGCCATTTCATCAATATCTCCGGGTTGATAGTAGAAGCCGGGCATTGCAGGATATATTACGGCCCCGGCCTCTTCTGCCAACAGCATATTTTGTAAGTGGATTCGATTCAAGGGGGTTTCTCTGGGAACCAGGATAAGGGGCCTACGTTCCTTCAGGAAACAGTCAGCCGCCCTGTGGATCAGGTTTTGGCTGAATCCGTGAGCTATGGATGCCATGGTTCCCATTGTACAAGGGATGATTATCATGGCTTTCCATCTGCTTGAACCACTTGCCGGGGCAGCGGCCAGATTATCCGGGCTGTAAACTGTGTGTGCCATCCGGATTAGGGCCTGGAAGCCATCTTCCTTGATCTCAATCCTGGAGACCTGTTCCCCTGTCCTGGATACGATGAGATGGACCTCCTGGCCCAGGTCTTTTAGGATTTCGATTAATTTAAGGCTGTAGATAGACCCACTGGCCCCGGTGATTGCAAGAAGGATTGGCTCCTGGCCTTTATCCTTCATCATGTTTTCAGCCCCAGCTTTGGCCACAGCTTGTCAACCTTTTTGATGATTTCGTTTTCCATTGCTATTACATTTGGCCACTGTCTTGTGAACCCTTCCTCCGCCCACTTTCTGGTGCAGTCTATACCCATCTTGCTACCATAAAGGGGGAGTGGTGCTGCATGATCAAGGGCATCTACCGGCCCATCCGCAAAGACTATGTCCCTTCTGGGGTCTATGTTGTTACCCATGCGCCATAGTACCTGGGACAGGTCCTGCACGTCCACCTCGTTGTCAAAGATAAGGATTATCTTACAGAACATCATCTGGCCAAGACCCCAGAGGGCATGCATTACTTTGCGGGCATGGCCGGGATAGCGCTTGTCAATGGATATAAAGGCCAGGTTGTGGAATACGCCCTCAAGAGGGAGATTCATGTCCACAATTTCAGGCAAAGTCTTTTTTATCATGGGAAGAAAGAGGCGTTCAGTGGCCTTTGCCATATAACAGTCTTCCTGTGGAGGTTGGCCGACAATGGTGGCCGGATAGATGGCGTCTTTTCTGATGGTCATGCAGGTTACATGAAAGATCGGGTATTGGTCAGCCAGGGAGTAATATCCGGTATGGTCACCAAAAGGACCCTCGATTCGCCGTTCTTCGGGTTCGACATATCCTTCAAGAACTATCTGAGATGAGGCCGGGACCTCCAGGTCCACAGTCAGGCATTTTACAAGTTCGACAGGTTCTTCTCTTAAAAATCCTGCAAAAATGCATTCGTCTACGTCGTCAGGAAGCGGGGCGGTTGCCGCATAGGTCATTGCCGGGTCTGGCCCTATGGAGACGGCAACTTCCAGGCGCTGTCCCGTGCGCTCGGCAACCCTGTAATGGTGGGCTCCGCCCTTGTGGGTGTGCCAGTGCATGCCTGTTGTATTTTTGTCAAAGACCTGCATGCGGTACATGCCGACGTTTCTGATTCCTGTCTCCGGATGGCGAGTAAAGACCAGGGGCAATGTTATGAAAGGACCTCCGTCCTCGGGCCAGCAGTGAAGCACCGGAAGGCGGGTCAGATCGACGTCCTCACCTTTGTAGACTATTTTTTGACAGGGGGCCTTTGGGACAGTCCTTGGAAAGGCGTTTTTCAGGCGTTTGAGCTTGGGTATTATTTTCAGTTTTTTTAATAGGGTGTCAGGGGCCTCTGATTCGATAAAATCCAGGATTTCATCGCCAAGGGAGTCGAGGTTGGGCACTTCCAGGGCCATGGACATTCGCCTGTAAGACCCAAAGGTATTCATAAGCACAGGCATATCGAATCCCTGGATATTTTCAAAGAGGAGGGCCGGTCCAAACAGTTTGCAGACCCTGTCAGTGATCTCTGTTATCTCAAGGACCGGACTCACAGGCTCTTTGATCCTGACAAGTTCTCCATGTTTCTCAAGTTTTTTGATAAAATCCTGAAGATCGCAATACGCCATGGCTTCTACCTGCCTTTCATTTTCTGTCACCAATATCATCATACTCGTCTTGACGCTGACAGGCCAGTATGTTAAAAATTTCTGCCTGCGGGGCTGTAGCTCAGATGGGAGAGCGCTTGAATGGCATTCAAGAGGCCGGCGGTTCGATCCCGCCCAGCTCCACCAAACATTAAGATTACTATAGGGAGGGCCTTTCCGGGTTTTTCTTAATAAGTAAGGGCTCCTGCTAATGAGAAATTGGCCTTCTTCTGCGGCAGGGGCCTTATTGTTTATACCTAAGTTGAGCGGTTAGCTGTTAGCCATTAGGGTTTAGCTTTGGAAAATCAAGGCATTACATTAATTAGGAATAAAACACCCAACGGGTAAATGTTTGTAATAGCAAAACATCCTGTAATCATTAAACTAATAGCTAAAGGCTAATCGATCAATTTAATTTATAGCCATGGAACTGCGGGAAAATGTCTGACTCTCAACGCAAGAATAAAGACCCGGGCCGAGATCAAAAGGTTCGTGAAGATGAGCTGATACTCAAGGTCACAAAGGAAATAGTAGTAAAATTTATAGAAATGGGAAGGGTCACACCCACGTCCTTTGAAGAGATCTTTGAGCTTGTATACCGGACAGTCGCATCTGCCCAATCAAGGCATAGCAAGTAACCATATTCGTAACCGTATTCGTAACCGTTCACGGGTTCAAATGTCGCTCAAGTTCACTGAGTGAGGATTCATTTTTTGTCTTGACAGCCGGGTTCTCTTGTGATAGTTCAATCCACCAAAGTGGGTGATGTTAAACATGGACAAGGGCTAAAACAGTACCTTGACTTTGAATGTGGAAAAGAATATACACTGACACCAATTATACTTGAACGATAATTTTTTCTTAATAATGGCGCTGAAACTGAAGTGTGATTCAGCGATTCTCGCACCATTAACGGTTTGGGATTTATTGTGAGAGGAGGGCTATTGACATGATGAGCGGTTTTGAGACCATTGTCATGTATCTTGGCATGTCGCTGCTGGTGGTGATTCTCATGCTTGCCGGAGCTTATGTCCTTGGGCCTTCTCGTCCCAGCGCCAGTAAGCAAAGTACTTATGAATGTGGTATGCCACTCCTGGAACCCGGCCATACCCGTTATGATGTCAAATACTTCCTTGTTGCAATACTCTTTCTGGTATTCGATTTGGAAACAATCTTGATCTATCCCTTGGCTGTCAGATATCATGAATTGGCTGCAATTGGGTGGGGCGCTTTTTTTGAGATATTCATCTTTGTGGCGATTTTATTGGCGGGTCTTATTTATGCCATTAAAAAAGGTGCTATAGAGTGGGATTAGGGGGATAAGGCGTATGGCAATTGAGGCATACAATGGTGGCGGATGGATAGCCACCAAGCTGGAGTGGCTGATCAACTGGGGACGGAAAAGATCACCGTGGCCTCTCCCTTTTGGTACTGCCTGTTGCGGTATCGAGATGATGTGCGCTCTGGCCGCAGGTTATGATATGGCAAGATTCGGGGCTGAACGGCCCAGTTTTTCTCCGCGTCAGGCAGACGTGCTGATACAGGCAGGCACCATAAATCTGAAGTTGGCTCCTGTTTTTAAGAAGATATACGACCAGATGGCTGAACCCAGATGCGTTATTTCCATGGGTGCCTGTGCCAGCAGTGGAGGAGTTTTTAGGACATATGCCACGCTTCAGGGTATAGATAAGCTCGTGCCTGTGGATATTTACATTCCGGGCTGTCCTCCCAGGCCTGAGGCCCTGTTGCAGGCCTTGTTGATGTTTATCGAAAAGACTGAGAAGAGTCAGCCTATCACACATAAGAAGTACTCCGACTTATTGGTGGGTACCTAACCATGGATCTCAAAAACAGAGTGGAACAGTGTCTCGGGCCTAAAAATTTTGTTGTGGCCATGACTGAATGTCAAGGCGACCTCAGTGTGGAAGTTCCAAAGAGGAGCGTGGTTGATGTGATGCGCCTTTTGCGGAATACACCTGATCTCGGTTTTAATTTTTTGAGTGACTTGTTGGGGGTGGATAATCTCGACCTGAATAAGCCCAAGAAAAAACCCAAGAAGAAAACAGAAGAAGGTGAAGGGGCTGAGACAGAAGAAGAACCAAAAGATAAAGGGCCGTCTCCACCCCGCTATGAAGTAGTTTACCTGTTGCTTTGTCTTGAGCGCAATGAGCGCCTGCAGGTGAAGGTGCGTGTGGAAGAGAATGATATGGAGGTGGACACCTTGACTCCCGTGTGGAAGGCCGCAGATTGGCCTGAACGTGAGGTGTTTGACATGTTTGGCATACGCTTTAAGGGCCATCCCAATCTCAAGAGACTTCTGATGTGGGATGATTTCCCAGCCCATCCGCTCCGCAAGGATTATCCCCTGGAAGGGCAGGGAGAAGAACGCCACCTGATATACGACGATTAGGAGAAATGAAGGTGAATCAGAATCCCACTTCTCAGACCAGTTACGAGCCAGGTAACTATGTAACTATAAATATTGGTCCTTCTCATCCATCCATGCATGGTACCCTCCGTATAGCCGCTGTGACGGATGGAGAGACTATAGTTAAGGCCGACCCGGAGATAGGTTATCTACATCGGGGTGTGGAGAAGCTGGGGGAGAATCTTACATACCATCAATTCATTCCTATTACTGATAGGCTTAACTACTGTTCCGCCATTCCCAACAACGTGTCGTACGAGATGGCCGTGGAGAAGTTGATGGGTATTGAGGTCCCTGAGAAGGCCCAGCTTATCCGGGTTATCATGATGGAACTTGCCAGGATCGCAGATCACCAGGTCTGTATAGGGATTCTCGGCGTGGATCTTGGGGCTTTTACGCCCTTTTTCTATCTCATCATACAGCGTGAGGAAATCTACGAGATATTCGAGTGGTTCAACGGCGCAAGGCTGACCAACACCTTTGGCCGTATCGGCGGAGTGGATGCCGACTTGCCTGATGATTTTGAGCAGAGGTGGGAGGAGCTCAAGCCCGGTGTGCGAAAGGCCAATGATGAGACTGAAAAGCTCCTTACTCACAACCGCATCTGGATGGACCGTACCATAGGCATCAGTGCCTTTTCGGCAGAGGACGCCCTGAACTGGGGCTTCACAGGTCCGTGCCTGAGGGCATGCGGGGTCAAGAGGGATTTGAGAATAGATGAACCCTGCTGCATGTATGACAAATTCAAGTTCGAAGTGCCGGTCGGGAAAAATGGAGACGTATTTGATCGTTACATTGTGCGTATGATCGAGATGGAGGAGTCGCTTAAGATCATTGATCAGGCATACAAGCTTTACAAGGAAATGCCCCCTGATGCTCCTCTTATGGCAAGGGTGCCCAAGGTCATCAAACCCCCGGCAGGTGAAGTATATAGTGCTCTTGAGTCTCCCAACGGGGAGCTGGGTTTTTTTGTAAAGAGTGATGGTTCAGCCAATCCTTATCGAATCAGGATAAGGCCCCCATGTTACATGATGTTTCAGGCCCTTCCTGAGTTGGCCGAGGGGGAAATGGTGGCCGATTTGATAGCCTGTATCAGTAGTCTTAACATTATTGCCGGCGAATTGGACAGGTAAGGAGGCTGATGCCCATGGATGACTGGCTAATCGCAATTATTAAGGTCGTTTGCATCTGGGTATGGGTTTTGCTCATAGCCGTGGTCATGACCTGGGTGGAAAGGCGAGGTGCAGCTTTGATACAGGATAGGCCGGGTCCGAACCGCGCCGGTCCTTGGGGACTGTTCCAGCCCTTAGCAGATGGAATCAAGCTTTTTACCAAGGAGGAGATAATACCTACAAAGGCTCAAAAGCTTCTTTATATTATGGGTCCTTTGCTTTTTTCTGTTCCGGCCTTTTCAGCTTACGCGGTCGTGCCCTTTGGAGACAAGATCATTCTTGGAGGCAAGGAGATAATACTCCAGGTTTCCGATGTAAATATAGGGTTTCTCTTCATATTAGCCATTGGTTCCATGGCAGTGTACGGGGTAATACTGGGCGGCTGGGGCTCCAACAACAAGTATTCGATCCTTGGAGGTCTGAGATCTACCGCCCAGATGGTATCATATGAAGTGCCGCTGGGGCTGGCTCTGCTGGCTATTGTGTTCGTGTATGGCACGTTCAGCTTGAGAGATATTTCTCTTGCCCAGCAGGGGACTTTTTTGGGATTTCTACCAAACTGGGGGATATTCAAGCAGCCCTTGGGATTTATCCTGTTCATTGTGGCTGCTTACGCAGAGGCCAATCGTGTGCCGTTTGACTTGCCTGAGGCGGAAAGCGAAATTGTTTCGGGCTATCATACAGAGTACGGTTCAATGCGATTAGGGCTTTATCTCTTTGGGGAGTATGTAAATCTGGTAACGATATCCGGTGTTATTGTCGCCCTGTATTTTGGCTCGTGGCATATGCCATATATTGATTTGGGCGCATATCTCGGACCCATATCATGGGGGATAGTGTCTTTCTGTATATTTTTCCTAAAGGTATCGTTCTTCCTGTGGATGTTTGTGTGGGTCAGATGGACTTTGCCTCGGTTCAGATATGATCAGGTTATGGGTCTTGGGTGGAGAGGGCTGATTCCTCTTGGCCTGTTTAATATCTTCATTACTGCGCTGTTTATTCAGCTTACGGTCTAGTCGGAGCACATCATGGCCAAGCCGGTTGTAAAAAAGGAATACACCCTGAGTGAACGGATCTATCTGTGGGAGATCCTGAAGGGTATGAAGCTTACGTGGGGACACTTCTGGTTCAATTTTAAGGCCTGCTGGAGGCCCGGGCCCCATACGATTCCAACGTGTTGGCAGTACCCGGAAGATCGCACCAGAGAAATATCTCCTGTCTTTCGCGGTGAACATATGCTGCAAAAGGACGATAAAGGCAGGGAGACGTGTATTGCGTGTGGTATGTGCGCAAAAATTTGCCCGGCAAAGTGTATCACGATAAAGAAGGGCAAAAGAAAGGAAGGCGAGGAAGACAAGTATGCTGCAAAGACATATCCCGCGGCCTTTGAAGTAGACCTTCTGCGATGCATATTCTGCGGTTTCTGTGAAGATGCATGCCCCAAGAATGCCATTGTTCTGGGACAGAATTTCGAATTGGCTAGGTATACAAAAGAAGAGTGTATTCTGGATAAACGAAAATTGCTTATGAATTATCGTAAGGCCAAGGAAGAGGGCAAGCTCAAGCCGCCCAGGAAGCGTGTTCCAGTTGTCCCTGCGCCGCCTAAGCCGGAGAAGGATGAGAAGGCCGACGAGGGTGCTGAGGCAAAAAAAGGCAAGCCTGCGGTCGCCGGCAAAGCCAAGAAAAAGCCGGCTGAGAAGGCCGAAAGCAATGAGAAGGAAGAATAAACCAGGTGTTGAAAGTACGTATAGATGTAGAGGAATCGGGTGATTGATATGGATCTATATTTCTGGGTATTTGCCAGCATGTCAGTTCTGGCCGGGCTATTTACCATAGCCGCAAGGGACGCATTGCCCAGTGCCATGGGACTGCTTACGGTATTTATTGCTCTTGCCAGCCTGTATCTCCATTTGCATGCCCCGTTGATCGCTATTTTCCAGGTGGCCATTTATGCCGGGGCGATACTGATCCTGGTTGTGTTTGTTATCATGCTTCTCATGGCACCGGGTGAACGATTGGCTGCCATACAGGCCAATGTCTCATACAGGGGCGCTGGTGCCCTACTCGGGTTGTGTTTAATTGGTCTCGTAGCAGTCGGGACAAAGGGCGTGTCGGAGATAGTGTCTATGAAGGCACTCCCTGAAGGTTTCGGAAACCCATCGATGTTTGGTGATTTGTTTTTCCGGGACTTTTTGCTTCATTTTGAAGTTGTATCCGTACTCCTGCTTGTAGCACTGATCGGCGGGATCTATCTATGCAAGAAGAAACTTTAAGAGAGGGCTGAATGGCATCGCTCACACACTATATAGTTTTGTCATCGATACTCTTTGGCTTGGGGACCATTGGCTTTTGTACAAGGAGAAATGCCCTGATCCTGTTTATGTCTATTGAACTTATGCTCAATGCAGCAAATTTGATGCTGGTGGCCTTTTCCAATTTTATGGCCGACATGGCAGGGCAGGTTATGGTCATTTTTATCTTTGCAGTGGCTGCGGCTGAGGTTGCTGTCGGCCTTGCGATACTGATAGTCCTCTTCCGGCATGTGCGGGAAGTGGACATAACTAAGTTTAATGTCTTGAAATGGTAAAAAAACTATATACAGCCATAGCTGTTTTTTTGCTGCGTAATTAGGCCGTTTATGTAGGGAGTTGTTCATGGAAGGTTATCTGTTTCTTATACCACTTATACCTTTTATAGGATTTCTGATTAATGGCCTGTTGGGGCAAAAGATCGGGAGATCCGGTGTTTACTGCATTGGCTGCTCCAGTATAGGCCTGGCCTTTCTATTTTCTATTTTGGCCGTGTACCAATTGGCATGCAGCCCGGCTGAAGACAGGTTGCTCGTACAGACCCTGTGGAGTTGGATAACCGTGGGCAATCTTAATATAGATATGGCGTTGATGATTGATCCGCTTTCCGCCGTGATGATCCTGGTGGTTACGGGCGTGAGTTTTGTTATTCATATATACAGTATAGGTTACATGGCACATGATGAGTCATATTGGAGGTTCTTCTCTTACCTCAATATGTTCGTCTTTTTCATGATAATGCTGGTCCTGGGTTCCAACTATATAGTGATGTTTGTCGGCTGGGAAGGTGTAGGTCTTGCCTCCTATCTGCTGATTGGTTTCTGGTACAAAGAGAATGTGAATGCAGATGCGGGCAAGAAGGCCTTTATTGTAAACCGGATTGGGGACTTTGGCTTTCTCCTTGGTATGTTCTTGATGTTCATTACGTTTGGTTCCCTGTCTTATCTTGATGTATTCCCAAAGGCAGTTCACATGTATGAGCATGGGATGCTGGCCATGAACTCACCGGTAATGATAGCCATATGCCTCTTGCTTTTCCTGGGAGCAACCGGAAAATCGGCACAGATCCCCTTGTTTGTCTGGCTCCCCGATGCCATGGCCGGTCCGACGCCGGTCTCGGCACTCATCCATGCTGCCACCATGGTGACTGCCGGTGTCTATATGGTAGCAAGGACCAATGTTCTTTACACGCTTGCACCTACTGCGTTACTGGTTTTGGTATTAATGTCCGCGGCCACTGCATTTATTGCGGCAACCATTGGTATCCTGCAGAACGATATTAAGAGGGTCCTTGCATATTCTACTGTAAGTCAGCTTGGATATATGTTCATAGGTGTGAGTGTGGCTGCTTACGGGGCAGGCATATTTCATCTTATGACCCACGCCTTTTTCAAGGCCTGCTTGTTCCTTTGCGCCGGCTCTGTAATTCACGCCATGGGCGGAGATCAGGATATGAGGAGTATGGGCGGCCTTTGGAAGAAGATACCTATCACATATATCACCATGCTTTTTGCAACCATAGCGATTTCAGGTATTCCTCCTTTTGCAGGGTTTTTCAGTAAGGACGAGATTTTGTGGAAGGCCTTCACGTTTCCGTATTATCCTGTTGTAGGTAAGATAGTCTGGTTTATCGGCGTTCTTGCCGCCGGCATAACGGCCTTTTATATGTTCAGGCTTATTTTCATGACCTTCCATGGTAAGTTCCGCGGTACTGAAGAACAGGCCCATCACTTACATGAATCGCCATTAAACATGACAGGTCCCTTAATGATCCTTGCTTTTGGGTCAGTATTCGGGGGCTGGTTAGGCATACCGCATTTGATCGGCAGCCTCTTTGGACATGTCCCCAATGTGCTTGAGAATTTCTTTGAACCGGTATTTGCCAACTCACATGAAATAATCGCTGCCTACGCTGGTGTGCATCACCATTCCACTGTTGTAGAGTGGGTCCTTATGGCTGGCTCGGTGGCTGTTGCCATTGGCGGTATTTTCCTGGCTTATCATATCTACATCCGTCGTGTTGATGTACTTCCGGAAAAGCTTGCCGAGACCTATTCCATATATCACAAGCTTGTCTATAACAAATACTTTGTTGATGAAATATACTACTACGTGGTTGTCCTTCCGTTCTATTATCTTTCAATGTTCTTCTGGAAGGTGGTGGATGCGTTCTGTATTGATGGCGTGGGAGTGAATGGACAGGCATGGTTGGTACAAAGGGGATCAGGTGCGTTAAGGCTGGTCCAGAATGGTTACGTGCAGACCTACGGGGCATTTATGCTCCTTGGACTCGTTGTAATGCTCTGGTTTTTTATTGTGTAAAATCGGCTGGATTTTAATTTAGGGAACAGGGCCTGGAAAGAGAAGTTATGGAGTGTAACAAAACAAAAGGATCGAAGGGTAGATTATGAATGCTCCCATATTAACCTATGTAACCTTCTTACCTCTGTTGGGAGTGCTGGCTATTCTCTTTATCCCACAGCGGAGTGAATCAGGGAAGAAAGCAATTCGCTGGGTATCAATGGTAATATCCACATTGGTGTTTTTTGTATCGCTGAGATTGTACTTTGATTTCGATCCGGACGTGGCAGGGTTCCAATTTATAGAGAAATATATATGGATCCCCAGCTATGGCATCACCTATTTTATGGGTTTGGATGGTCTTGCATTCTGGCTTGTACTTTTGACCACCTTTCTTACTCCGCTTACGATTCTCTCCACCTGGTCGGCCATTACTAAAAAGGTGAAGGAATTCCAGATAATGATGCTGGTCCTTGAGACAGCAATGCTCGGGACCTTTGTATCTCTGGACCTCTTTCTGTTCTATGTGTTCTGGGAAATTATGCTCATTCCCATGTGGCTAATCATAGGTGTATGGGGCGGGGAACGAAGGATTTATGCTGCAATCAAGTTTTTTCTGTTTACCGCAGTCGGGTCGTTCCTCATGCTGGTGTGTATCATCGGCCTTGTTTACTTCCATCATCAGGAAACCGGTGATCTGACATTCAACCTGCTCTCTCTATACAATACGAATCTGGCAAGGACGTATGAAATACTTTTCTTCGCAGCCTTTGCCCTGGCATTTGCGATCAAGGTCCCGATGTTCCCACTCCATACGTGGTTGCCGGACGCCCACGTTGAAGCACCAACTGCCGGGTCAGTGATCCTGGCAGGTATTCTCCTGAAGATGGGCACGTATGGATTTTTCCGGTTTGCAATGCCCCTTTTCCCTGATGGGTCGGCCTTCTTTACTCCGCTTATTGTCGTTCTCTCGATTATAGGCATTATTTACGGGGCAATGGTGGCCATGGTTCAGCCGGATATCAAGAAACTGGTGGCTTATTCATCCGTATCCCACCTTGGTTACTGCATGATCGGGCTTTTTGTTTTGAACCGTCATGGTGTTGAGGGCTCGATCCTCCAGATGATCAACCACGGTATTTCAACCGGCGCCTTGTTCCTCTTGGTAGGTGTAGTCTATGAAAGACGCCATACCCGTATGATCGCGGAATATGGAGGGATTTGCAGGCCGATGCCTATCTATGCCTCTATCTTTTTCCTTATAACTCTGTCAAGTGTTGGATTTCCCACTACTAACGGGTTTATTGGTGAGTTTCTTATCCTGTTAGGGGTCTTTGAAGTGAACAAAGCCGCTGCTGTATTGGCAGCTACTGGTGTGGTCCTTGGGGCAATTTATATGTTCTGGATGTTTCAGAGGGTCTTTTACGGTAGGGTCTCAAACCCCAAGAACGAAAAACTTAAGGACTTGAATCGCAGGGAATTGGCCTATCTCCTACCTCTGGTTGCACTGGTATTCTGGATAGGCCTGTATCCCAATTTCTTCCTGAGCAAGATGCACAGCTCAGTGGACCACTTTATCAGTCAGGTCAAGATCTCTGCTGAACCTGCGTCTCCTGGTGCGGTTGTAGAGCATCATGCCTCTGTTGACAAGGCGCCTTTATCTGTGAGTGCAGCTAAGGAGTAATGAATATGAGCGACCTCGGATTTTCCTTTAGCCTGAGTCAACTATGGCAGGTAGCTGGTGGACAGATAATCCTCCTTATTGCCGGTCTAGTGCTTATTTTTGTTGATCTTTGGCTTTCAACAGATGAGAAACCGGACCATGTAGCAACAATGGGTTGGCTCACTGCTCTGAGCTTTTTAGTTGCGTTGAAGTATATGATTTGCACTGGGTGGACACTCAATGAAATAGTCCTGGTGGATGTTTTCTCTACAGAGAAGTTTGCCATATTCGTGTCGGCCATAGTCTTGATGGCAGGTATATTCGCGAGCTTAATGAGTATAGGCTATTTGCGGAACAATAAACTGGTTAGATCAGAATATTTCATACTGCTTTTGTTTGCGGTTTATGGCACCATAGCCATGGTCCAGTCAGTTGATCTGCTCATGATGTTCATCGCTCTTGAGGTGATGTCCCTTTCGGTATATGTCCTGGCTGCATTCCTGAAGGACGACAGGAAGTCACAGGAGGGGGCCCTTAAGTATTTCCTTCTTGGGAGCTTTGGGTCTGCGTTCTTCCTCTTCGGGGTTGCACTGATGTATGGCTTGACCGGTACTGTCAATATCACAAAGATCGCTCAGGTACTGTCCACAGGTCCTCTTCTTGAGAACCCGGGGGTGCTTGTTGCCATTGCTATGCTGATGTCAGGGCTGTTCTTCAAAATGGCCCTTGTACCCTTCCATATGTGGACCCCGGATGTCTATGAGGGTAGCCCGGCGATTATAACCGGGTTCATGGCGACAGCGGTGAAGGCTGGGGCCTTTGGGATATTTATCAAGCTCTTGTATGTTACTTTTACTCCGATTCTTGCGCACAGCGGGCAACCTGAGTTTCAATCCACGGTCAACTTGGCAGCCTTGGCAGTCTACTGGAAACCCCTGCTGTGGTGGCTGGCCCTTATTACCATGTTTGTGGGCAACCTGGTTGCAGTGTCCCAACAGAATGTGAAGCGCATGCTGGCCTATTCCTCAATTGCCCATGCCGGGTACATGGTTTTAGGAATCATTGCAGCAAACGATGAAGGTCGCATGGGTGTTCTGTTTTATCTCTTTGCTTATACGCTCATGAACTTCGGGGCCTTTGGCGTGCTCTATCTGTTGGATGGTCAGGAAGGAAAGGCCCAGACTCTGGACGATTACAAAGGGTTGGGGTTCAAGTATCCTGCTCTCAGTTTCCTGATGGCCCTGTTCCTGGTTTCCATGGCAGGTCTTCCCCCTACTGCAGGTTTTATCGGTAAGTTCTATGTATTTGCAGCGGCCATAAAAGAAGGATATTTGCTGCTTGCCGCCCTGGGTATAATGACCTGTGTTATCGGGGCCTATTACTACCTGCGGGTGATATGGATGCTGTATATGGTGGAGCCATCCAGGGAGGTCGTGGCCGGCAGAGTTAGCGTTACTTCAATGATCGCATTGATTGCTGCTGCTCTGGGGATCATGTATCTTGGAATATTACCCGAAGGGCTGGCACAAGTGGCTAATGTTGCCCAGCAAAGCCTTGCCATGGTCTTTTAAGCAACAGTTGACTTTCTGTTGTAACTAGCACAGAAAGAAGGACCACCCGGAAGTTGCAGTAGTATTTTGCCCTTCTTGCTCTAATTCTAAATCGGCGGCCTTTGAAAATACTTCTTTCCACGTTCTCTTAGGATATAGGGTTAAGTTCAGTGTAGGGCCGGGAATTTGGTTCGTATTGGCTTTGTCCCAACTCTCTTTTATTTCTTCTGATAATTTCTGGATATCCCCATTTTCGCTCATATTTTGTATAGTTGTGTTTGAAATGGCCTTAATAAGGGAGGTAAGGCCGTTATTGATTTTGTCTGATTCTCCTGGCTTGATATTGGGATCAAGGGGTAATACCAGGTCCAATAGATCTACTGGGGCCTCTCTGGGCTGTAGGGCTTCATAGGCCTTATCGACCAGATCCTTTACTGTAATACTTTCCCCGATTGGCCACGGCCCTGGCTCAGTGTATTTTTGCCACAACAATGCCCAGGCCCTCAACCGCTCCTTGGCCATGAGGAGGGGTTCTATAATAGGAGAGTAAGGAGCTTTTGGGGAACCCTTGGAGTCGGTGAGTTCCCCCGGATCTTGCAATATCGACTTAAGTTTGTCTTCATGTATTGCCATCTCGTCAAGGTCTGTTTGCAATTCGTCATTACGTCTATCCAGATCCAATGAAAGCTGAAGAAATATCCGGGCATCCATGAGCGGGTCAGGGACTTCAGTGCCCCTTAATGTATTAAGAATTTCCTGTAGAGATTCTTCCTCGCCTTCGGCAGCACGTATTAATGTAGAGGCTGGAATCTTTTCTCCCAAGCCCATCTCTTCTGCCCAGGATTTCCAATTGCTGATAAGGCCGGTGAACCAGCCGAGCCTGTCTCCCAGAGGGGCCGGCGCAGTAGCCTCAATTTCCATGGAGCAGTTACTTGATGGGGAAGATAGGTTAATATCCTCTTCTGTAGGTACCAACAAAGTCAGTTTGGAGAATACCTGGTTAAGCCGCAGCATTGTATCCCGGCGGAGGTAGCTCGCCGGATATAACAGTCCATGTAAAATATTCATGTTATTGTCCTTTATGATTGGTGAAATGGATATAGGCACTTATTTCAGTCTTACGTCTTTACTTTATTTACTATTTGAGGTTATTATTTAAGAATAATGATACTGAACATGAAAGGCAAACAGAAAATATCTAATCCTCAGCGACGGATTAGTTACGGTATTTATGATAGAATTCGTAGTTATATTGCCCTGTTGCCCCAGTTTTTGGGGTTGCTGCTAAATCTGTTAAGGGACCCAAGGGTCTCATCCACTGATAAGGCTATACTGGGTGCTACTATTGCTTATATGTTAAATCCGGTTGATTTGGTCCCTGACTGGATTCCTTTTGTAGGGCTGGTTGACGATGTTTACCTGGTGGCTGTTGCTTTGTTGCGTTTAGTTCTCAGGGTTGACGAGAAGGTGCTTAAAGATAACTGGAGGGGGCGTGACGACCTGATTCCCATTCTGAGAAAGGTGGCTGATGGGGCTGTGGCTTTTTTGCCGGCTCGTATTCGCCGGTCTATCTTTGCGAGGGTTGACAGATAAGNNNNTAAGAAACGCTGAGGAGGGGATAAGCCATGTCTGGTTCTCAAATGATGCGAATAGATATGCCCTGTGGGGTTTTCTACAATCTGTTCAATATAATACTGGATCTTAATGGGACAATTACAGTTGATGGCAGTTTTGTTGACGGTGTCGTCGAGCGACTAAAGGAAATATCGGAAATAATGGATGCTTATGTAGTGACGGCAGATACAGGTCAAATCCTTGACCGGTTGACTGATCAGTTGGTAGAGGAGTGTGGTATAAAGATCCATCAACTGGAATCCGGTAGGGGCGATCTGCAGAAACTTGCTTTTCTGGAAGAGCTTGGTCGTGACAAGACAGTGGCTATAGGCAATGGTTGTAATGACGCCCTGATGTTAAGAGAGGCCAAGTTGGGTTTGTGCGTAATTGGTAAAGAGGGGGCCTCTATTGATGCCTTGATGGCAAGTAATGCAGTTTTCTTCAACATCTGTGATGCACTGGATATTTTGCTCAAACCAAAACGAATGATAGCTACCTTGCGCAAGTAATTTCGGGTCAACCGGAACTGGTGTG
>DFBQ01000064.1:0-1018 GCA_002367355.1 Deltaproteobacteria bacterium UBA3076
CCGGTCATAACCCAAATCTATCACAATCTCATGGGGATGAACAGTATTAGAGTAACACCACTCAGTATGCCAGATGCTTGATGGATCACCATCAATGGCATTCTCACCTCGACCGTCCTCACCATATATCTCCTCACTGTCCACTCGTACAAGACTCATCTCCCAGTACGGAATTCCAGTAACTTCAACCGGTGCATCTTCCACAGTAATTGCTACCTGTGCCTGGGCAGTCGCGCCTTCGTTGTCAACCACAGTCAAAGTGACAGAATAGGTGTCGGATGTCATGAAGTCATGGGGTGTCGTGATCCCTGTTCCAGACTCACCATCTCCAAAGTCCCACCTATACTCGACAATGTCTCCGTCTGAATCACTGGAGCCACTGGCATCGAAAGTTACTGTCAGTGGGGCAAAACCCGAGGTCAGGTCCGCCTCAATTACAGCCTCTGGAGTCTCATTGACGTACCCGCCTATCTGCTCCATCACTTCGATTTCCGCTGCGGAGGTCCAGGCATGACCTGCTACTTCGGATAGGGCCACCAGACGTACATATCGTGCAAGCCTTGCGTCAAAAGCTACTTCCTGTTTGTCACGAGTGCGTGGGAAAACTCCCGTTGCCACTGGATTTCCCCAGTTCTGATCATCTGTGCTTACATAGAATTCATACGCAGTAATGCCACCATTGTACGATCCGTCCTGACGAGGCAAGTAACTGAATCCACATACCTGCCGGTCATAACCCAAATCTATCACAATCTCATGGGGATGAACAGTATTAGAGTAACACCACTCAGTATGCCAGATGCTTGATGGATCACCATCAATGGCATTCTCACCTCGACCGTCCTCACCATATATCTCCTCACTGTCCACTCGTACAAGACTCATCTCGATATGAGGTATGGAAAAAACGTCATCTCCAGAGTCAGAAGATCCATCAAGCATGACCTCATTAGAGTAATCGCTGAACTGTCCGGACCAGTCATATGCCCGCACAGCAATATAATAGGTTGTTCCATCA
>DFBQ01000064.1:1064-3511 GCA_002367355.1 Deltaproteobacteria bacterium UBA3076
AACATCCGGTCCAGGACTCGGGTCCCAAGTTACTAAAACATTACATGCAAGACTCTGTGTAGCTAAAGCGCAACCTATAATCAGTGTGATTCCCAAAAAAACCAAATGAGTCCAGAGCTTTTCGCAGTACCAGTAGGGCTTATTACACATGGCATTCTCCTATGTTTCAAAAGTTTATCCATTTCTCTTGCCCTACTGTTTTGCAGAAGTCGGTCCAACGTTTTACGTATACCAATTATTCTATGATTACAGTTAGTTAGCCATAGAAGCTTGTCTCTAAAAAAAATTCTTAACAAAATCCTTTCAAAAAAAATTCTATAGACTTAAAAAATTTTAAACCTCAAATGAACTACCCCGTGCTTGCCACCATGGGGTATCAAAATGATTAGAGCAATCCGTGTGATCTGCGAAATCTGTGGATTAAAAATCAAAGACTTTCAACTTCGCGCTAATTCTTTAGATATAGGAGCTGATCAGCGACAATTAGAATTCCCGAATTGAGGAATTCAGTTTAAGTCATCTGCGACCTTATTTGAGAGAGGTATTGAAGATGGTGACAGACGAACAGTTGAAAAAACTTATGAAGATGGTTCAGACAGAGAGGACTTTTGGGGTTGCGGCAGACAAGGCCGGGATGGATCAGGGGCAGCCCGGAAGTACAAAAAGCTGGGCAGAGCTACCTGGCGAGGTATAATGGAGAACCAGAGCGGACTTTCTTGACAGGATTAACGGGATTTACCTGTCTGCGTGCGACGCACAGGCAGGCATGATTTCTTTACTTTTTTCATATCCTAATCATCCTGTATATCCTGTCAAAAAATGGAAATTTCTATACTATCAAGATATGGTGCGGCAGATTCCCCACGAAGACACAGATTCCACTACATACTTATCGGTATCCGTGCCGTATGGCCGCCAAAAGAAAAAGGCCGATGGCATATAAACCATCGGCCTTAAATTCAAAGCACTGACCCAGTAATGAACTACCCCGTGGCAAGCCACGGGGTATCAAAATGAATAGAGTAATCCGTGTAATCTGCAAAATCTGTGGATTAAAAATCAGAGACTTTCAACTTCACGCTGATTCTCTATATATATAGCAAGGTGTGGGAAATTAGGTAAAATCAGAGGCTATTTTGGCTTGGAACTGACAGCCTGACCGCTCTAATGAGATCGTCAGGTATACCAATATCCAGAAAGGGCTCACCAGAAACATGTACCGCCTCTACCTGAAGACCATCTCCAATTGCTGCCTGAACTATGTCTCCTACAAATAGCTCCGGTTTATGTGTGGCGGATTTTCTCGCAACAGCCAGGTATTCATGCATAAAATGGGTGAATACGGGTGTCCATACGGCGATTCCCCAGGTATGGCGTAGCTGAGTCTGGCGCGGTTTTATGACGATCTGGTTTACCTTACCGTCAGCGCCGGAATCCACCATGTCTACCTTTCCCTTTCCAGGCTGATCCGCAGGGAATAGCCCCAATATCACATCGGCATCACTGCTTCTTTGCCTGGATAGAAGTTGTACAAAGGCATCGTCGGGTGAAAAGAGAATATCAGGAAAGCCGAGCGCGATCAACGCGTCCTGAACAAAAGGATAGACCTGATCCAGTGTATAAGGTGCACCGAATGGCAAATTCATGATCAGGTACGCCAAATGCACATCCAAGGCGGCGCCATCGCGAAAATACGCTGGAATATCCCATTTCCCTTCCCTCAGAACAATGAATATTTTTTTGATCCCAGCCAGCCGCATCTTTTCTATCAAATAGTGACCAACCACTTTAGGGCGCATCTCTTGCCCTGAATTCATTGAACTGAAACCAACAGGATACAGTTCTTTACTGCATGGCAAGGGAGCAATACGCGTCGCCTGACCACCGGCAGGGATCAAGCCGATCACCTCTCTGCGTTGTTCTCTATCTACTGTGTCATTTATAATCCTACATTGCTCCTTTCGTTAATTCGTCCACTCTGCCAAAACCAATCGTATGTACTCTTGATACCCGCCTTCAGTCTATCCACCTTCAGCCTTCAACCTTCAACTTAAAATGAGCGGTTAGCTATTAGTTTAATGATTATCGGTCTGCCGCCCTGACAAGCATGATGTTTTGCTATTACAAACTTTTACCCTGTTGAATGAAGCTTCGCTGCCCCCTTTGGGGATNNGTAATGCCTTGATTTTTCAAAGCTAAACCCTAATGGCTAATCGCTCAACTTAGGTAATATGAGAAAAAAATTGGACCGTGCAGTCAAAAAACTACTCAAAATTAATCACGAAAACACGAAATAAAAACCTAAAAGTCAAGCTGGCGCATCCATCCACAGACTTCCCTTTCGTGTTCAATTTTTCGTGCTTTCGTGATAATTCTTTTTTGCTTCCCTATCGATAAATCAAACATCAAATATCTAACCACACGGGGGCATCCTTCATTTTGTAGTT
>DFBQ01000148.1 GCA_002367355.1 Deltaproteobacteria bacterium UBA3076
TTATGACCTGCCAGGTTGGCATATTTGACAGCTATCGGCTCTGTAACACCCCAGTGCCAGTTTAGTTCGGATGACTCTATAGAGCCCTTAAGTCGGGCAGAACTCGGATCTTCCAGGAAACAACTCAGGTTGCATGAGCCCTTTATATGGCCTGATAATATTTTGTTCTTTTCCAGGATTTTGTCCAGCGTGTCTCCTTTCAGGCATCCTTCCCAATTCAGCAGTAAATTCTCCCTGGGAGCCTGAAGTAAATTCAGAGAAAGGCTCGCCTTTTCCGCTGGAGCAATAATAGTAAGGTCTTTTATAGAGAGCTCCTTTGGACTGGAGCTGAGATCCAGTTTTACCTTTATGGCCTTCTTGTTTTCTATATCTGAGATGATCTCTCCCTTTACGGCAGTCTTTTTTTGGTCCCAGGCAACCTTTAAATGGTTCAGTGTGCAAGGGGTCCTGGGAAAGTACAGGGCGGGTATCCAATCCTTTGCCTTTACCCACTGGGAAATACCTTCTCTCGCAGTCCCGCTCAGATCAAGCCGGCCCTGCCAGTCTTGCCATTTTTTGTGTTTGAGATCTCCATTTAAGTTTATCTGTTGGTCTGAAAGGCGCATATTGCAACTGGATATTCGAACGTTTTCCTGATCAGCCTGTGCAGAGGCCTGTTCGATGTTGGATGGTCCGGGAAGCAGGGGGCTGTGGAAATCAAGGCCTTTTGTGTTGGCCGTTATGCTGTATTTCCAGCTCAGAGGTTTCTTCACGGGTCCTTTAAGCCATGCGTCCATTACTTCCAAGGGACCATCAATTGAAAGGAGTACTTTGGAGAGAACTTCTTGCAGCACGGGATAGCGCTTCAGCTCGGCGAAAAGAGGGCCTGAGTCCAGAGAGGCATTAAGTCTGATGTCGAGAAAAACCTCATTTTTCCATCTGACTGATCCCTCAGTTTCGTGAATAGAATTGGGACCGACTACTCCCTGAATATTGCTCCAGTTCACTTCGTCAGGAAGGACCTGGAGTTGACCTTTCTTGATCTTGATGGGCCATGTGATCCGCTCATAATCTGCCGTTCCATCAATGCTCGACACTTCCACTCTCACTGAAATATCTTTTAATCTGTCACCCAGGATAAGACGACCTGAGGTCTTGCCCCGGACATTGCTGAATTTGGCCAGCTCATCCCTGAACCCTTGGTGATTAACAAGCCTGTGCAAAAGGGCAGGGAGTTTTGAAAGGTCTGCATCCAGTTCCAGATCTAATTTAAAGACCTTGTCTTCACCAACCAGGCCCAATGCAAGAGAGCCATTACTGCCCATGGAATCGCCCAGTTCGGCTGAGAGATTCTGCCCTGTCAGTATCCCGTTTCTGATCTCAATCTGCCCACATGTCTCATCGAGATCCAGATCCACATTTGGAACGTGTATCGGCGCTCCATCCACGTCGGCTGTGATGGCCATTGCCTTTAGTTCCCGAAAGCGTGGCACAGTTCCCTCAAAGAAATACGTCGCCTCTCTGGCCTTTCCTCCCAGGACTATGCTGCATACCAGGTCTGCCACATCATGCCTGCCAAACAGGGCGAGGACTTTTTCTCTAACTCCTGAAAGATCTACTTCCTTTGCCTTGAGGTCGATATGCCAGAGGGCCTCATCAGTAAGAGCCGCCTGACGCCTTTCTATCACTCCTGATAAAGTAAGCCCGGGATCTGTAAGCTCCAACGCATTTACCGACACGTGAAGTTGCTGCCCCTGTTTTTTAAAACTCAGGTCTGTATAACCACATGAAAACAGCATTTCTTTGTCATGTAACTCGATTTTTAGACAAGGGGAGTCCCCTTTTACTGAGGCCTTTATATCGTCAAGACCGGTTCCTGTGATGGCAACCTTTATGTTAACGTCTGAGTCTAAGGGTTTAACCGGGCTCTTGTTCAGGGAAGTGAGGAGGATTTCGTGCGGTTTGAAGTCTTGGCAGTCTATCCTTAATTCGTAAGAGTCTTTTGACGGAATAAAATAGCCTTTGGTCTCCAGGCTTTTGGCATAAGGGGGTATGCATGTGAGAGATGCATCAACCCTGTCAGGTTCTATATGTATCTTGGCCTCGACATTTGAAAAGTTAAGGCTATTGGTGTGCTGGAGCTGTCCCGGGAAAACACCCTCCGGATCTAAAGCAAGGCCACCATTTTTTATAACAAGTGTGACTGAAAGAGGGGGTAGCGACCATGACTCTTTATCAGCAGACGGAGCCAAGGACTTGAGATGGAGATCGGGATTGTTGAGAACTGCTCGGCTTATTCCGGGCTTGCCACGAAAAAGGCCCAGCCAGTCGGGGAAAAGCAGGATCTTCGGGGCCTTTGCCTCTAACTGGTTGTTGGAAACCAGAGCGTCAGTAAGCACTATGCAGGGAAGGGGAAACCACTGCCAGGAGATAGTCTTGATGTCAATATTACTGTCCAGTCGATGGGTAATCTCATAGGTTATCCTGGAGCGGACCTGTTCTAAATTCAAAACGTATGGGGTGAGAAACACAAGCAGCCCAACGATCGCAAGAACAGAGACAAAGATTTTAGCAACGCGCGCTTTTTTCATTTATGATTTTAAAAAGAGTTGATTGGCTTAAATTATTTAAATTAAAGGTTTCTCTCTGTGCCCTCTACGCCTTGTACGTTCAAAGTTGAGACCTCTGTGGTAAATTTAGGCATCGCCCCCCTTCGTAAACGGTTATAGCTGTTTCAATATTTCTGACAAGCGATTTACCTGGATCTGCAATTCATATAGTCCCGCATTATTGTGGACTACATAATCAGACCTTTTGGCCTTTACTTCCTGAGGAATCTGAGTGGCCATCCACCTGGAGGCCATGTCAATGGACATCTTTTTACGTTCTGCCAGTCGTTTGATACAGATCGGTTCCGGTGCCACAACTGAAAATATATAATCAAAGAAATTTTGCCAACCAGTCTCAAAAAGTAAAGGCACTTCTACTATTACGACATTGTTTCCTGAGGCGGCCAGTTGTTGAAGTATCTGATCCATCCGTTTAAATACATAGGGATGAATAATATTTTCTACAAGCTGCCTGGCACCAGCATCGGTCAACATCATTTCAAGCATTCGGTGTCTGTCAAGGGTCTTGTCGTCCTTTAGAATTTCTGCTCCAAAGACCTTGACAAGCTCCTTCAAAGCAGGCTTTCCAGGTTCCACGACTTCCCTTGCCAGCTTATCAGTATCAATGACTGGGAAATTCTGCTCTGATAGCATCCTTCCCACAGTGCTTTTCCCCGAGGCTATTCCCCCGGTAAGACCAATAACTTTGGCAGGCCAGTTAGAGGATCTTTTGCAAAAACCTCCTTTTTTGGATAATATGTTCGGGTACAATGGTATCGTAGCCATGTCACAAGCTCATGAGTGTCTGAACGAAATGGCATCCACTGAAACCTGCTGGTAAATGCCATCAAATTTTGCAGCGGATGCTAAGTCCATCATTTAAGCCCGTATTTTTTGAGCTTGTATCGCAGCATCCGTTCACTGATGCCCAAGAGGTTGGCCGCCTTGGTTTGATGACTCGCAGTTTCCTCCAAGGCCCTCTGGATCATTTTGCACTCCAAGTCTTCCACAGATTCTTTCAGCGATCTCCAAGTCTTTACCTCACTCATATGGGGATGTACAGAGCTTCTGGAGAAGGGAAGATCCCGGCTCGTTATAACCGGCCCTCTGGTAATCACAACGGCCCGTTCAGTAATGTTTTCCAGTTCCCTTACATTACCCGGATAATCATATCTTAAGAGAAGGTCTCTTGCCTCAGAACTGATTCCCTGGATCTCTTTTCCATTCTCAACGGCAAAGCGATTCAAAAAATGGTCTATCAGTGGAGATAAGTCCTCCTTTCTTTCCCTCAATAGCGGAATTGCAATTGTGACCACATTCAGTCTGTAAAAAAGGTCCTCTCTAAACGTCCCATCCTTTACTTCTCCATGCAGATTCCGATTGGTTGCGCTGATAATTCGAACGTCAGACCGGATTGTCTGGTTCCCTCCAACGCGCTGGAACTCCCGTTCCTGCAGAAATCGAAGAAGCTTCACCTGAACCGCTGGGGAAAGCTCCCCGATCTCATCTAAGAAAAGTGTCCCTCCGTCCGCCTCTTCGAATCGTCCAATTCTCCTTCGAGAAGCTCCTGTAAAGGCCCCTTTCTCATGACCAAAAAGCTCAGTTTCTAACAGGTTTTCAGACAGAGTTGCACAGTTCACAACGATCATGGGCCTCTCCGAACGGGGACTGAGATTATGGATGAGCCTGGCAAGGAGTTCCTTTCCTGTACCACTTTCCCCCTGTATTAATACTGTTGCACTGCTATTTGCCACCCTGCCCGAGAGGTTGACGACTTCACTCATGGCAGCGCTCTTAAAAATGATCTGATCTGTGGTAACTCCTTTCCCTCTCAACTCCTCACGTAGAATCTCATTTTCTTTTCTGAGCGTCTGTCGTTCAGCAATCCGGTCTATCAGGATACGCAGTTCCTCCAATTCAATAGGCTTGGTGATGTAATCAGCCGCACCTGCCTTCATGGCCCTTACTGCCGTATCGACGCTCCCATAGGCAGTCATCATTATCACGTCGATCTCCGTATTTATGTCTTTGACCTCCTCAAGCACCGTCATCCCATCCTTTTTAGGCATCTTATAATCAAGGAGTACTAAATCAAAATAACCATTTTTTACCGCCTCAATAGCTTTATCCCCGTTTTCTGCCTCCACAACGTCATATCCCTCGTCCCTTAGGAAGTCTCGCAGAATTTCCCTCTGCGATTGACCATCTTCCACCACCAAAGTACTTAATTTTCCCATGGACCGGTTCCTTTTTTTAACTGGATTCAAAGCCCGCAGCTATGTATAGGGTAAAAACCTTTTTAGGGTCAAAATCCCTCCGTTACATCTATGGGTGATTATCCCTTTTATCGCTGTTCAAAAGGAAGTAGGATTTCAAACTTTGTTCCCTCGCCAGGTTGACTGGTGACGTGGGTCTCGCCGCCATGCCCCTCAATAATCTTGTGAGCAAGGGCAAGACCCAAACCCAGACCCTTGTCCTTGGTCGTGTAATCAAGATCAAAAATATGCTCTATTTCATCAGAGCTCAGCCCAAAGCCCGTATCAGAAACCTTAACGCTTACTGAATCTTTGCTCTCTCGTTCCACGGAAACAGTGACTGACCCTTCGTCGGAGATGGATTCCAAAGCATTATTGATGATATTGAAGAGAGCTTGCTTCATCTTATCCAGGTCCATGGAAACCATCAAAGGCGACTTCTGCCATTGGGTCTTAATCTCAATCCCCTTTGATTCAGCCTCATCCCGCACAACAAGCACGATCTGCTCAATGAGTTCCTTCAAGTCGTGCCGGTTGAATTCCAGCCTTCGACTTCTCGAAATACTAAGGAATTCTTCAATAATATTGTTAAGCCTTCTGATCTCGTCCCGGATCACGTACATTAGTTTATTAGGACTATCGGCTTGAAGCCTTTGGATTGCCATGCTGATGGCATTTAGCGGATTCCGAATTTCATGGGCTAGCCCAGCGGCAAGACGGCCAAGTGCCGAAAGCCTTTTGGCTTGGTGAACTCGCCTTTCCATTTCGCGCATTTTGTACAGGTGCTTGGTTTGGTTCTTGTAAAGGAACCACATGGAGAAAAGTGTAATGAACACCATAAAGGCCACAGAAATGAAAATGCCACCCCGGTTTTTCCTAAGAATCTTACCGGCAACATCTGTCGAAAGCGCCAATCGCATCGTGCCCGTGTATTGGCCGACGAGGACAGGGGCTACAATTTCGAGCAAACTATGCCCCTTCAATACGATTTTACTGGTGATTATACTGGCTGTGACTGCGGGAGAGCTTCCCATTCGGAGTTCTTGTTTTCGGCTTTCCGGCAGTTCTCCTGACAGGCCCAGAATTCTGCCCCGTTCATCTGTCATGAACAAATAGGCTATGTCCGAATCTTGAGCTATCTCCTCAATAGCCCTTTGAATTGAAAAGCTTAAGCTCCTGGATCGAAAACCTTCTTCATCTATGCACATGATGATCGTACCCTTTCCAGATTTCCGACGAAGGGCAACAAAGCCTAACCCCTCAGTATTCTCGGATCGGGTAAAAACGTTTATCTTGAATCCCTCGTATCCTCGGACCACTGGGTCGGCGAAACCCAGAATCCCCTTGGGAATTGACCTGTTCTTGAAAACAGTGTTTCCCTCTTCATCCAAAAAAGCTATAAGCCAAAGACTCTCTTTATTTATCAAAGATGTGAGTTGCTTATGATCGAGGCGATTTGTCTCCCATTTGACATCAATCTCCCCGGCTAGTTCTGTCAGGTCCATGAGAAATGATTCCTGCACAGAAAAAGCTTCTTCGGTTACGGGAACACCTGCCTTAGGGTCAAAAACGGCTTGCTGTGTCTGCATCAATTGCTGGAAGTACCCTTCAGCAACCCGCTGAACGTTTTTTATAATGGTGAGGCCTTTGTTTTCCATGAATGCAATTAGAGTTTCATCGACCCTCTTAAGATTCATGGATCCCATAATAATAAAGAGGCAAACGAAAACGAAACAGGCTAAGGCTACGGCCAAGGGCTGGAGAAATCGCCGGCCCGATCCGGGAGATTCCAGTGAGTCAGTGGTTTCCCTTTTCTCGTTCATGGTCAATTTGTCTCTATCATTTCACCATACGCTCAGTCATAGGATTCTGTCCCCGCGGCAGCGTCCAGAGGATACAAACTCATTCTTTGCAGAAAATAGCAAAAGAATAGACTGTTAAGGTTCTATCTGCGTCAAAAAAGGTCGATTCTTTACTTTCTCAGTTGGATTACTATTAGACCACATTTCGACGAATCTGTCGAATACGCTCTTTCATTTTCGACAATTTTTGCCTAAAGGCGTTGGGCTTCACAGACTATTCCTGTTGCAAATCTACTTTAATTTCAAAAGGTTAGTATGGTCAATCAGAACTTGGCATGGAGCTTGAAAGATAACAAGACGGAAACACCAAAATAACAAGAAATACGGAGGTACAACTTGATGAAAAAATTCAGTCTATTGGCGGCATTGGTAACTATTTTGGCTTCAGCAACATTTGTCGTAGCCGGCCCTTGCGGCGGCGGTGAGAGGGGAAACCATGGATGGGCAATGGATCATAGCATCTTCTCCAAGCTAAACATGACAGCTGAACAGACGGAGAAAATCCGGGTCCTGCGCGAATCATCCCAGAAGGACATCACACCGCTTCGTATCCAGATATTCGAAAAGAGGGCTGAACTCAGGTTACTATGGATGCAGATGGAACCTGATGCTGCAAGGATTAAGGCCAAAGAGAAGAAAATCCACGACTTGAAATGGCAGGTTCTGAAAAAGACAACGGATTTTCGCCTGACGTTCCGCAGCGTTTTAACGCCGGAACAATTGTCCAAATTCTTGGCCTTGGGGGGCGACCGGAAACACCATCACGGAAGGGACTGGAGAGGTCACCATGGTCCCGGGAAGGGCACAAACCTTGATTGGTAAGTATTGGTAGATGAAGCGATTGGCCTCAGGACTCACGCTGTTTGCTGCTCGCAGGCTGTGTGACAGTCGGACCGGATTACGTCCCTCCTGAGGTCTCAGCACCCGCACACTGGACCGCTGAGTTAGAGGGCGGTCTGACTGCCAAGCATGTGGATACTCAAGCATTGGCAAATTGGTGGACGGCACTCAACGATCCAATCTTGTCGAGCCTGATTGAACGAGCGGTTGCAGGCAACCTCGATCTTAAGGAGGCGCGGGCGCGGGTTCGCGAGGCGCGCGCCCGCCGGGGCATCAGCCAGGCTGATCGCTTTCCTACTATATACACCACCGTTTCTGCAAGCCAGAACCATAGCAGCGAAGAAACCGGTAGCGGTGAGACACGTGAACTCTATGCCGCGGGCTTCGATGCCAGTTGGGAACTGGATCTGTTCGGCGGCATATGGCGATCCGTCGAGGCTGCCGAGGCGGAGCTGCGGGCGAGCGAAGAAGATTTGCGGGATGTACTTGTCAGCCTTCTTGCCGAAGTTGCCCTGAATTACGTTGAAGTACGTTCGTTTCAGACCCAGCTGTCGATTGCGGAGGCGAATCTCGATGCGCAGACCGAGACCTACAATATTACCCAATGGCGTTTCGAAGCTGGCCTGACGACACAGCTTGACGTGGAACAGGCCAGGTACAATCTGGAGCAGACCCGGTCGCAGATACCCACGCTGCAGACCGGGCTTGAGCGGGCCAGGAACCGGCTCGCAGTGCTGCTGGGACATCACCCTGGTTTCCTGAAGGATGCACTGGCTGAACCCAAAGCCATTCCGGTAACCCCCCTTGAGATCGCCGTCGGTGTTCCGGCCGATGTCTTGCGGCGCCGGCCTGATGTCCGGCGTGCCGAGCGCCAACTGGCCGCACAGACAGCGCAGGTCGGTGTTGCCACTGCCGACCTTTATCCCAAGCTCTCTCTGATCGGGTCAATCGGATTAGAGGCCCTGTCACCGGGAAATTTGTTTTTGTCCTGCGCCCGGACGTCCGCGATCGGTTCAAATATAGGTTGGACGATCTTCGACGCGGGCCGCATACGGCAAAATATTAAAGTGCAAACCGCAGTGCAGGAACAGGCACTGATACAGTATGAGGCCGCGGTTCTCACGGCACTGGAGGAAGTTGAAAATGCGCTCGTCGCTTACGCTGATGAGCAAGTTCGACGGCGATCGCTGGTGAAAGCGTCACAGGCCGCGCAGCGTGCCGTTGATCTTGCACAAAATCAGTATGTGTCAGGGCTAATCGATTTTCAAGTCGTGCTGGATGCACAGCGGTCACTATTATCACTCCAGGATCAGTTAGCGACTATCGAGGGCGAAGTCACCTCCAATCTGATAACCCTTTACAAGGCCCTTGGGGGTGGATGGACATCCCTGGTGCCTAATGAGAAGAAATAGCTTTTAATAAAGACGAAATGAAATCGAAGAAAAACCCGGAATCCGATATCACCCAAACCTTGGGCATCAATCAAGGTTCAGGCCTTGGTAAGCTGAAACGATGGCTTCTTGTGGCTGCGTTGATCTTTGTGGCCGTGACGGCAATGATCATCTGGACGCTGCAGGATGGACAACTCGTCGCCATTGCTGTCACGACCGGGGCCACTGATGGAATCATGACCGAAGTGACAGGCGGCGACGTTGGGCCTGGGACAGCGATAGTAGTTGATATAGTGAGTGCAAACCGATGAACACGATTGTCGTCTCCAAACAAATCAGTCACTCCCCTCTTATCGAGCTCCATGGCGTGACCAAGGTATACGGCACGGGCGGGGCGGCCATGCACGCACTGCGTGGCATCGACCTGCGCATAGACCAGGGCGAGTTCGTGGCCGTGATGGGACCAAGCGGATCGGGCAAGTCTACCTGCATGAACATTTTGGGCTGTCTAGATACACCGGCATCAGGAGCTTATCTATTCAAAGGCGTCGACGTCGGAAAGCTGTCCCGAGATCAGCGTGCGCTGTTGCGCCGCAATTATCTGGGGTTTGTGTTTCAAGGCTACAACCTGCTGAACCGTACCTCGGCGCTGGAAAACGTGGAACTACCCTTAATCTATCGCGGCACCCCTGCAGTTGAACGGCGGGAGCGCGCGCTTAAGGCCCTGGAGGCGGTTGGTCCCAAAGGGTGGAAATCTCACACGCCCGGCGAACTCTCCGGTGGGCAGCAGCAGCGGGTGGCTATTGCCCGTGCCATCGTCACCGACCCAAAGGTCTTGCTGGCCGATGAGCTTACCGGCAACCTGGATTCCGCCCACAGTCGTGAAATCATGGAATTGCTCACCTCGTTCAATAGTGAGCGCAGTATCACGATTGTGATGGTAACTCACGAACCGGACATGGCGGCCTACGCGGGACGAATCATCCGCTTCCTCGATGGCGTCATCGACTCCGAATCGGGGTAGCAGCGGTCATCACCATGGTGACTCTCGGTGGTGGCGCCACTGTTCAGGTGAGCGAGCAGATTGCCAGCCTGGGTAGCAATCTGTTGATGATCACTCCCGGTCAGAGAATTGGTATGGGCCAACGGTCCGCCGCTGTGGCGTTCGATGTGGATGACGCTGAAGCCATTGCCAGGGACATCGGCTCCATTAGTGCCGTGGCGCCGTCTTCTTCTCAGGGTGTCACTGTGGTATTCGGCAATAAAAACTGGTCCACCAAAGTTACGGGGATCGACGGCCAGTACTTCAAGGTGAGGAACTGGACAATAGAAAGCGGACGGGAATTTGTCAGTAGCGAGTTGCGTGCCGGCAAGGCCGTCTGCATTCTGGGTGCGACCGTGCGCAAAGAGCTTTTCGGCGGGCAAGACCCTTTGGGCAGTAACATCCGAATGGAGAAAGTCTCGTGTCAGGTAATCGGGATTCTTGAGGCCAAGGGGCAATCGACCATGGGCACGGATCGGGACGATCTCATTCTGATTCCGTTGCGGACCTTTCAGCGGCGAATCGCGGGCAATCAAGACATCGGTCTCATCCAGGTTTCGGTACAGGACGGTGTATCGACGGACAAGGTAAAGCAGGATATCGAGCAACTGATGCGCGTGCGTCGTCATATCTCACCCTCTGAGGATGATAGTTTCAGCGTTAGGGATATGAAGGAAATCGCCAAGATGCTTACCGGAACAACCCAGGTGCTCACCGCATTGCTGGGAGCTGTAGCAGCGGTGAGCCTGCTGGTGGGCGGAATCGGAATCATGAACATCATGCTGGTATCGGTGACGGAGCGCACCCGAGAGATCGGCGTCCGTCTCGCCATCGGCGCCCTGACACGGGAGGTGCTCATGCAGTTTCTGGTGGAGGCTATAGTGCTGTCCTCCTTTGGCGGCTTGTTCGGTATCGTACTGGCGCTTACGGCGTCTGTCGGGCTCGCCCGCGTATTGCAGGTACCCTTCGTTTTCAATTCGGGCATTGTGGTCATCGCCTTTTTCTTTTCCGCCGCGGTCGGGGTCATCTTCGGCTATTTTCCTGCCCGCCAGGCAGCGCGGATGGACCCGATCGAAGCGCTGCGGCACGAGTGATTGGGGCCTTCGGTCTGCCTTTGGAAATTCTTAAAGAAAGGGGTACCAGTTTACTCGTTGCTTTCTTCTTTGTAGGGCAGTACAAGTAATGTAAAGCCTCGCATCTCTTCAACCAGAATAGCCTCTCCTTTTTCAATAGGAGGACCACCCTCCACCACTCTGGCCTTCCACAGCTCCCCGCGGATATTGATATAGCCTGACGGCGCGAGCCGCTCTTTCGCAATTCCTCGTCTGCCGACCATCGAGTGCGCTTCCTCCTGACGGTCCCAGTCGTACGCGCGCCAGACAAAGGGAAACAAGATTACATCTTTTGCCACCGAGATAGCGACGAGGCCCCACATAGACCACGCAGGAAGGTCGAACCGATTGCGAAGCTGGATCAAGATCAAGACCAGCAGAGCCGTACCGGGTACCTGGAGGAGTACATATCTCACCAGGATTCGAACTGTCCAACACACCTCTTTCATGTTCTTTGTGACCGCCGTCACCCCGGGGTCAGGGATCAATTCCGCTATAGTCCCCGCCTTTCTCCGTCTTGGCGCAATATTTGCGCAATAGCATTTTCAGAATAGATTTCACCATTCTGCATGTCCCTGGCTATGAGCTGCCGCGCGCACCTTCAAAGACCTGGAGGGAGGTTATCAAAAAGGTCTAGGAGATTGATTTCTTTACCTGCCCGCGATGCGGCTCGGTAGTGATCTGGGGGACTGTTTCATTATATTTTCTTTGCGATCAGCAGGGTTCTTCCGACAGTTCCTAAAATACGTTTGTCCTGCATTTTATGCACATGGTTTCCGCTCAGACGTTCAGAGGACAGGAGGCACTCTATTCGATGGGTTACTTTCCATCCTGTTTTAGATAAAATCCTGTGGTAGTCAAATATTGTGATTGATCTGTCGGGTTTCTCTTTTGAAGCGGGTGTGGATTCAAAATCGCGCCAGTCAGCATTCAGGAAGGCCATCCTGGTCGTTTCTCCGGTGTTCTTGTGGGCCAGTCGTCTCCGAATCGTTCATCACATTCGTTGAAATTCCATTGATCCCATGTGCGCAGGCCCCAGCCAAGTTCTTTGAATTTTTCCTGGTCAGTTTTTCCTTCCAGCCGTAATGCCCATACAAGTGCAATATCCATGTGATAATGCCTAGCGATATAATCCATGTCATGGTCCTGAGAGAGCAAAGTGTTAATTTCACTAAAATTGGTATTATTAACAATCTGCGTTACCCTTCCTCGTGTTATTCCAGCCGTTTCCGAAATAATTTCCTGTGTCCATCCAAGGCGGCTCAAACGAAGGATAATGGTGTTTCGGCTTGTTTTCTGCCGGGCACGGATATCCGAGATCCAGGTATTGACTGTTTGCTGGTTAACGCCTAATTTTTCTGCCAGGGCCGATTCAGTCCACTTACATTCCGGATCTGAAGTGGCTATCTCTCGGGCGGTCCGCTTTTTATCGCTTGGGCTTAAACGATCGCGTCCCCTCAACCTTGTAGCGAACCATTTTTCTCCATTTCAACCTCCTGTAAACGGATATTTTGGGGGAGGATGGTTGTCCGATCCTTACCGCCCCTGATATAGAGGATGTCTTGGCCAAAGTCTATGTCCTGGATACGTAATCGGACGCATTCCATGAGACGCAAGCCAGCCCCATAAAGCAGTTTTGCCATTAAGGCATGAGTGCCGCTTATCATCCGGAGCATCTGTTGAACTTCCTCTTGAGTCAGAACTGTCGGAGGGCTCGGTTTTCGTTTTGAACGGACAGGGGCGATCTTTCCATCAAGGGGCTGATCAAGGACATCACGATAGAGGAAGACCAGAGCATTCAACCTGAATTATGCACTTCAAATGCCGAAAAGGAAAATTTTATCTTTAATATTGGTCTATTATACGTTACAAATGTATTTAAATCTTTCACCCAAAAGGTGAAGTTGATTTTTGATATGTTTTTTTGGCATTTGAAGCCGCAAGGGGTTGCCGATTTCACCGAATCTGCTTTGTTGCCGCGCGCTTGAAGTACCAAAGTACGTCTACGCACCCTCCGCCTCGCATCTTCGGCAAACTCGGCAACTGCATAATCCGGGTTCAAGGCCTGCCGCTGAGTGGAGGCAGCAAAATTGCCTTTGGTCGCCAGGTGTGATAAAAATTTTTCAATATGCTTTGCATCAAGTTTCCGGGGTTGAGTTTTACCTCCGAAAAACTGAATATAGCGAGCCTTTTGCAAAACTCATGGATTTTGTTCGAGGGCAAGGCGCGAGGAGG
>DFBQ01000191.1:0-222 GCA_002367355.1 Deltaproteobacteria bacterium UBA3076
GCCACATCCGGCAAAAAATCCCAGGCTTAAAATAGAGAACAATGCCAGCAAACAAATTTTTACTCCCATATTTTCCCAATACATAGATGCCTCCCGCAAAATGGTTTTTAGTCGTACCATGCAACTACAATAGAATTACACTTAAAATCCACAAATTATGCTCCACTTTAGCAGAGGAGAAACAAAATTCAACCTGTTTTATTGGCATCCTTCATTTTGTAG
>DFBQ01000191.1:262-7984 GCA_002367355.1 Deltaproteobacteria bacterium UBA3076
CTAAACGCTAATGGCTAACAGCTAATCGCTCAACTTAGGTTCAAGGAAGATAGGCCAACTTGGTGCCACTGATATATGATTTAATACCGTTTACGATCCCCTCGGCCACGCGGTCCAGATAGCGGTTACTTTTGAGGCGCTCTTCCTCTTTCCTATTACTGATAAACGATACTTCAACAAGAACAGAAGGCATCCTTGCACCTATCAGGACAAAGAATGGGGCCTGCTTGACTCCTTTGCTTTTTACATTGCTATATTTTTTTCTGAGGTTCTTTACAACTTCCCTCTGCACATAACTTGCAAGGCGTGAGGACTCATCGACCTTAGCGTTTTTCATTATGTCGTTGAGGATGTTCTTGAGATCCCCTATGCTTTTAGTAGATGTAGCATTTTCTCTGGCTGCCACCCTCATGGCCTCTTTATCCAGGGCAAAGTTTAAAAAGTAGGTCTCAACTCCCCTGGCTCTCCTGCTGGGAGCTGCATTTGCGTGAATAGATACAAAGAGATCGGCCTTTTTGGCGTTGGCAATGGCAGTCCTTTGTGTAAGTGGCAGAAACCGATCTTTCTTTCTGGTCAGGATAACCTGGCAGCCAAGGTCTTTTTTAAGTCGCGAAGCCACTTTTTTCGAAATCTTGAGCACAACGTCTTTTTCCCTCAGGCCGGTAGGCCCGATAGCCCCCGGATCCTTTCCGCCATGGCCGGCATCTATCACCACTCGTTTTACGCAGAGGCCTAACTGTTGTGCGAGAGAAAGGTCATCACCTTTTAATTGGCCCCTGGTCTTTTTATATACTTTTGAGGACCGGGGAGGACAGGAAGGCCTCTGGAAGTAGTTCTCTCCAAAGGCGTCCACCACCACCCTGAAGGGGTCCTCAAGGTAAAACATTTTGGTCTTATGGGTCTTCCTGAGGTCGAGTACCACGCGGACTGTACTATGGTTGAACTGGGCTACTCTCACTCCTTTGAGTAGCCCGTCCTGTATAGAGATGTTGTCTTTGAGTTTTTCCCCTATACTGGCCGGCTTAAGGTCTAAATAAACACGTTCAGGAAGATGCTTGGCCTTATTGGCAGGAAGATATCCTTTCTTAAAGGATACAGGGCCTGCCGTGTCAATTACTATCCTGGTGTAGTCTGAAGCGGACCAGTGCCTCACCTCCCGCACAGTGACAGGTTTTGCACCTGGAGCAATCCTCGGGCTGGAGAGGCCGGCGGACCCTTTTTCCTTCTCATAACGTGTTGTCTGCTTTAAAGATTTTGTTTTCTGCCGTTGCTTAGGACCTAAGGTTTTCAGCTTGTTTCTGGCAATCCCGGCCTTGTCTCTTTTAGGGTATTCCTTAACTATCTTTTCCCAGGCCTCTCGGGCCTTTCTACTATTTCCGGTACGCCTGTAAAGGTTGCCAAGGCCGTAGAGGGCGTCATCTGCCAGGCGGCTTTTAGGGAATCTCTCTACCAGGACCTGATATCGCTCAATGGCCTCCCTGATGTCCTTCCCGGCTCCTGAATATCCATATAATTCACTGTAGCAACGGGCCATCATGAAGAGGGCCTTTGGGGCAACCTTCTTGTCATTGGGATAGGTGAGATAGACTTTCCTGAACTTCTTGATTACACGGACCCATGCCGTCCTGTGAATGCGGAGCCGGGAATTCCCGGCAAGGCGATCGTGTTCGGATTTGGCCTGACGATAGGTGTGTTCAGCCCTGCTGGACTTTGCGTGGGCAGAGTCCAGGGCAATTAGCAAAAATGTCCCTGATAGGAAAACAATGATAAACAGGGATAGAAAAAACCGTAGCCGGACGCAGTTATGCTCAGATAACAACAGGCTCATGGTTTTAAGAATCCGCACTTTTTTGTGTTTATCTGTGGTTTCATGTTGTCTTTTTGCTTTTTTCTGCCATGGATTTGAGTTCTGCTAAGTAGTTAATGGCTTCAAGAGGTGTCATATTATTAATATCGGCGGAGAGTACCTTTTCTCTGAGCTCAGCTCCCTGATCAATTACAAGTGGTAGTGGCATCTGAGCAAGATGCTGCTTAGGCCTCCTTTTCTCTACAAGACCGGCAAGAATTTCCTTTTTGTCCTTAGAGGTCTTCTTTTCAATACTTTTCAGGATCTCCTTGGCCTTTTTGATTACTGACTCAGGCACACCGGCCAAGGCAGCAACCTGAATTCCGTAACTGCGACTGGTGAACCCATCCACCAGCCGTCGCAAAAAGACTATCTGATCCTCCCACTCTTTAACAGCTATATGCATGTTGCGCACCCTGTCGTGCTTTTTTGCCAGGTCTGTCAGTTCATGATAATGGGTGGCAAAGAGAGTTTTTACCCCCTTTTTGTCTTTGTACAATAAATTTTCCGCCACTGCCCATGCGATGGCAAGGCCATCGTAGGTGCTTGTCCCCCGGCCTATCTCGTCCATGATTACAAGGCTCCGGCTCGTGGCGTTATGCAGGATATTTGCCGTCTCATTCATTTCCACCATGAACGTACTCTGGCCCCGGGTCAAGTAGTCTGTAGCACCTACCCTAGTGAATATCCGGTCCACCACACCTATCTGCGCCTCCTCCGCCGGGACAAAGCTACCCATCTGGGCCATTAAGACAATAAGGGCGGTCTGCCTGAGGACCGTGGATTTACCAGCCATGTTCGGCCCGGTTATAATCAGGAGCTGGGAATTGCGGTGGTTCAGCTCTACGTCGTTTGGAACAAAACCTTCCTTCAGGGTATATTCTATAACTGGATGTCTGCCTTGGCTTATAGATATTCTCCTGTCGTGATCCAGCTTGGGCCTCACGTAATTATAGCGTTCAGCTGCCTCTGCAAGGGAAGACAGGCAGTCTATCCTTGCCAGCGCAGCAGCAGTCTTTTGTAAGCGAGATCCTGCTTCAGCTACTTGAAGCCGGATCTCCAGGAACAGCTCGAATTCAAGGGCCAGCCTCTGGTCCTGGGCAGTGAGGATCTTCGACTCTATCTCCTTTAGTTCCGGAGTAATATAGCGTTCTGCCGCCACAAGGGTCTGCTTCCTGATGTAATCATCAGGGATAGTGTCGGCCCGGGCCTTTGAAATCTCAAGGTAATAACCAAAGACCTTGTTAAATCCGACCTTGAGAGATGGGATGCTGGTCCTCTCCCGTTCTCTGGCTTCCAACCCGGCGATAAAAGACCTGCCATCTCTCTGAATGTGAATAAGTTCATCAAGTTCTTTGTTGAATCCTTCCTTGATGAGCCTGCCCTCTCTGAGAAGTACCGGGCAGTCATCTCTTATGGAACGGTTTATGATATCTGCTATGTCCTGCAAAGGATCCAAGGCCATGTAAATTTCAGTCAAATCCCCTTTTTTGTCTTTTTCTAAAGAAGGAATTTGCAAAAGACTCTCAAGAGCTTTTTTTATCCCTGGTATTCGAGTAATAGATTGCTTGAGGGCCAGGAGGTCTCTCCCATTTGCAGTGCCAAGGACTGTCCTGGCCACGAGTCGCTCAATGTCATAAACCCGGCGCATCTGCTTTCTTAAATTCTCTCGAACCGAAGGATTTTTCTTGAGTATTTCCACGGCAGACAGCCTGCCTTGTATTTCAGCAATATCTCTTGAGGGATACAGAATCCACTTCTTGAGAAGACGCCCTCCCATGGGAGTTACAGTAAGGTCCAGAACGTCCAGCAGAGTACCTTGGCGGCCACGGTCCAAAGAGTTTGACAGCAGCTCCAGGTTCTGTTTTGTGGCCTCATCTATGATGAGGTGATCGCTCAGGCGATAAGGTTTTAGATGGTTTATATGAGATGCCTCGCCCCTTTGGGTCTCAGAAGCGTACGATAGAAGCGCCCCTGCCGCCCCGATGCCGGAACTAAGCCCTGCCAGCCCGAAACCATCCAGGGAAAGGGTCCTGAAATGCTCCCGAAGGTCTGCTTTAGCCCTGTCATACTGCCACCATACGTCCGGCCTGAAACTCAGAAAGGTCCCCGGGATGGCCTGTTTCACCCGGACAACAAGTTGTCCTTCCTGCCGGCTCTCCGGCAAGAGGACTTCCGCAGGCTCCAGACGGAAGAGTTCTGTAAGGGCCTCTTCCTCCCTGAAAAGTTCGGTCACCCTGAATTCTCCTGTTGAGATGTCAAGACAGGAAAGTCCCCACGGGTCTTTGGTGCTTCCGGGATTTATAGAAATCAGGAAGTTGTTGGTTTTGGCTCCTATGCTCCCTTCTGTGGTAATAAGTCCGGGAGTCATCACCCGAACCACTTCTCTTTTGACTAACCCTTTGGCCTTTTTGGGGTCTTCTACCTGCTCACATATTGCTACCCGGTGTCCGGACTGCACAAGCCTGGTCAGATAGTTCTCAGCCGCATGTACCGGGACACCACACATTGGAATCCTTTCTTCTTTGTGTTTATTTCTGGATGTAAGTGTGATTTCCAAAATCCGGGAGGCTATCTTGGCATCATCCAGGAACATTTCGTAAAAATCTCCCATGCGAAAAAATAAAATTGCGTCAGGATACTGGGATTTAATGCCCTTGTATTGTTCCAACATAGGTGTAATGTTTTTCGTTTTATCTTTTATGTTCTGATTCTGTGCCATTACGTGAGCATAGCCCTTTGTTACTTTTTATGTTATTTCCTTATTCAAGATTAGGAAAGGGGGTTTTTTATAGGTGGAAGCATCTCATAAGAAGGCATCTGACCACAGATCTAAGCTCAAAGGTATTCTGGACTCCTTCAAACCGGATTTTGAAAAAATTGAGCAGGTGTTGAACAGGCATTTTGCTTCTCATATACCCTTTGTAAACGAGGTAAGCCAGTACATCCTTTTTGCAGGAGGAAAACGTCTAAGACCATTACTTACCGTATGCGCGGCAAGATTATGCGGAAGAGACGATGATGCCGTGTTCGACCTTTCAGCAGTCCCGGAGTACCTTCATGCTGCCAGTCTTCTCCACGATGACGTAGTAGATGGAGGCGTGATGCGTCGCGGCAAGTCTCCTGCCTATAAAATCTGGGGGAATAAGGCCGCGGTCCTGGTTGGGGATTTCCTCTATGCCAGGGCTATTGAGCTTGCCAGCCGGTTCGGGGATGCCCGCATAGCAAAAGCCATTGCAGAGACAGTTGCCCTGATGTCTGAAGGTGAGATTATACAGCTTTTACAGGCAAAGACCCCGAGTTTTGACGAAAAGACCTATTTAGAAATCATTAACAGAAAGACGGCGTCACTAATTTCATCATCATGTAAAATCGGGGCACTCCTTGCCGGTGCTGGAAAGTCCGAGGTGCAGGCCCTCAGCGACTATGGCCTCTATCTGGGCCAGGCATTTCAGATGATTGACGACATCCTTGATTATACTGCAGATGCCGGTGAGTTGGGAAAGGCCATTGGGACAGACCTTGCGGAGGGAAAAATTACACTGCCCCTTGTTGTGGCCATTAAGAAGGCATCTTCCAGAGAAAAAGAGATGTTGTTACAGGTGCTCAGTGGTGGCAATCCCTCAGAGAAGGAACTTGTGTGGGTGAAGGATTTGCTGTCCAATACCGGGGGATTAGATTATACACGTAGTCGGGCAAAAGTCTTGGTTGGCATGGCCTGTGAAAGTTTAGAGACTTTTACTCCATTGGAGACAAAGGACTTGCTCCATGGCCTTGCATGGTTTGTTTTAGAGCGTCATAAGTGAGGTTAAGACAGTGCTGAAATCGACTGGGATTTTTTCCAAGAGTGCTTTAAAGGGCTTTATTCTCGCAGGAGGGGCAGGTGCTCTGGCTGCAGGCGCATATGAGATCTTTTGTCCCAGAGCCACCTTGTGGGGCAGGGTATTAACCCATGGTTCCAGAAATGTACCCGCAATAAGTCTCGTGTTCGACCGGAGTCCAAATACGTTAACAGAGCCCATTTGCAAACGATTGCATGAGCTTGAGATTCCAGCCACATTTTTCATAGAAGGGAAAAGAGCCAGGAGTAATCCCAGGGCCATGCGCTCCCTGCAGTCCTTTGAGATAGGGATTCATGGAGAGACTTACAGATCGCTTATTTTTCAAAATAAAATAGAATTAAGGCACATGCTCAAGCCCTGTCTGACACTTGCAGGCGACATCCAGGGAAGGGACGCCTGCTTTCTTATGCCGCCTTATGGATGGAAGGACCTTCGACTGGTAAGAATGGCAAGAGATCTGGGTCTTTTCGTGGTCAATCCATCCCTTAAGCTCAGGTGGCGCGAGGGAGTCCTTTTAAATACTTCAGTTGAGCGTATTCTGACACATGTGGGTCCTGGTGACATAATTCTTGTGAAAAATGATCCTTTAAGATCGCCTCCTGAGCCCCTTTTTATTGAACTGCTCACATTGCTGGTTATTGGGCTCAAAGATAAGGGCCTCAGGATATGGGGGCTAAGCCCCTTACTTCGCCGCCATTAATTTCGTTTTACCGCAACCCACCGACCGAATGCATGTCTGATTAAGAAGATTGAAAGCATAGTCTTTTCAAGTTCAAAATCATGCTGGCTCCGGCGATTGTTGTACCATAGAGATAAAGCGGCTTTTGATATTTGTCTGAAAGAGAAATCAATTGAGACAGGGAATCATTTACTATTGTTGAGCCTGTCGTCAGGATGACGTCGCAGGTCTTAAAGAGTTCTTCTGTCATTTCTTTGCCATCCCAGATAGACACCCCATATTTTATTCTATTAATATTATCTCTATCAAGGTCTGTTACTTTCAGCTTTTCCGCAGATAACCTGCTGGAGAAATTATCTATTATTGCCGGCTGGAAGCCAACAATTCCGATCCTGACATCAGAGCTGTATTTATCGATGACTGCTCTGACCATTTCCTCGGCGCATAATTCAGGCTCTTTGTCCTTGCAGTGAATAGTGCCGTTAGCTATATCCACGTATCGCATCAGTGCATTCAGCGTAGCGACGAAGAGCGCTCTCTCGCCGTTATCCGTTAATCTTAATTTGAGTATTTCCTTAAGCTTACCCCTGAAAGTTTTTGGGATGTCAGTAAAGGCCTGCCCCAAGGCATTTTTGAAATTCGCCTGGATTAAAGACTCCTTGCCTTGAAGCAGCGGGAAATCCTTCCTTTCTGTATTGCCTATGGCTTCTTCAGGTGTCAGGATTTTTGCCGTGATATTTACTTCACTTTCCATGAGACCATTTTCTGTAGCTATATCATTCAGCGCTCTTTTCAGTTCTTCGTACATTTTCCTTTTGCCNNNTTGAAAAATGTTTATCTTTTTCTCATTCAACATTCGATGTTGGACGTTCGATGTTCATCAGTCCATCCGGTGCAAAAATAACTTACCGCTTATGCCTAACCCGTACAAGCCGGAACCAAAAAGGTTTAAAGATAAAAAAAATTGATCACGAAAGCCTATCGGTTACCAGGCATCCGGTCTGGCTTGTCTCGGCATGGAATTACCTTATGTCCAATTATTCCACTTGGCAAGTCCATTCAAAAACAGCACAGACACATCAAAATGACAGCCTAAGAGCCTCAAGGAAAATAGTGCCTGTACCGATATTAAAAAGATGGACCAGGATGAGATAGACGATGAGCAAACCCATCCCAGTCGGTGTCATTCTGAAGGATGTTCCTCCGCTCGATAGCATACGCGCAATTGTAAAACCCGCAACCAGAATTCCCATTTCCTCAATCATACTTGATGAAGATATTTATCCGAGGAAGGGGATCGATCTCAGGCGTGTCTGCATATTTGCCGAAAACATCAGAGACGGCTTCAAATTTGA
>DFBQ01000096.1 GCA_002367355.1 Deltaproteobacteria bacterium UBA3076
AATAGTTTCTTAACCGCACAAGGTGGAACATTTTCAGGAGAAAGTTGTGCAGGATGAATTAGGACTATACTACAATCCAATCCTTGAGAATAAAAAGATCCGCATGTATGTTCGATCCGGCTCTGATAATGTAGAATTCAGGATGTGGAATGCGGATGATCCCGGCATGTGGGATGATCATGGCTGGGTTGAATGGCCTGCAATTCAGCAGGCAGCCGATTTCTATAAGGAAGAAGGAAGGGGAAAGCCCCCGCTTCATCTCTATGATATTGAAATAGCTGAGCGCTTGCTGAAAGATAGTTTATGATTCCGCTGAAAAAACCCAATCTGCGGCGCACAATTAAATGTTGAATGCTAAATGCTGAGTATTGAATTAAGTGTATATGTCTTTTAAATCTTTTCCACAATTTACCATTCAGCATTCAACATTCAACATTCAACATTGTCTATAAAGGGGTGCATCGCAGACTTTTTGAGCGGAATCATGTTTCAGGCTTTTTTTGCAGTATAATCAGTTTTTAAATTCAAAATTTAGAATCCAAAATTGTGTCTGAACGGCCTTTTCGTTCAGACACTAAATAGGCCCTAAAGATTGACAAAACACATTAATATATCTTCTGTTCGTAATCTTGATTGGTTCTTCCCTGGAATTTCAGAGGATTATAAAGGTCTCTTCATCAAAGACTCTGAGGTGTGGACAGCCCTTGACCTACTCAAGGAATATATCCGCAAGATCATCAGGCCAAACCTCGAAGAGACGATAATGCCGGGAATTCCCCTATCTACGCATCTCGTCTTGCTGCCAAAAGGGTGGATGCGTGATGGCTTTGAGGTTGTCTGCAATGAGGCCACCAAAGGCGAACTCGAAGTACGGGTTAATGGAGAACCCGTTCCACAGGCCTCCCTTGTCTGCGCAGGCGCAGTATTTACAGATGACCGGATACAGATAGGGGAAGGGGTCTTTATTGAATCCGGTGCAATGATCAAGGGACCAAGCATTATCGGAGACCACACGGAAATCAGGCAGGGGGCCTACATGCGCGGAGATTGCCTCATTGGAAAATATTGTGTAATTGGGCATACTACTGAAGTTAAGCACTCTGTGTTTTTAGATGGGTCAAAGGCCGGGCATTTTGCCTATATCGGTGACAGTATCCTTGGTAGAGACGTAAACCTCGGAGCAGGCACGAAATTTGCTAATTTGCGCTTTGCATCCGGAAATATATCCATCAAAATCGAAAGGAGTTCAATTGATACCGGAAGGCGTAAGCTTGGGGCCATCCTTGGGGACAATGTACAAACCGGATGTAATTGCGTTACAAATCCAGGTACATTGGTTGGGTTGGACTCAGTAATAGTCCCTAATACCACTGTAACACCCGGACTTTACGCACCTTGTTCTGTAATCCGCTAGCCCTTGAATTTTGCAAGCGGTTCCCTTGTCTTTTATTTCATATAGGAATTCACATAGAAAGGAGAAATAGATGAAACTATTTAGTACACGCAGCTTTACTTTTAAAATGTTCCTGGCATTGGTGGGATTTTCCTTCATTTTTGGCCTTTGCAGCAACACTTTTGCATCTGATGAAAAGGAGAATATCCTTGCACAGGTAGGTTCCTATAAGCTCACCCTTGAAGAATTTGAGACTAAGATCCAGTCTTTGCCACCTCAGTTGCAGATGGCCTTGCTCAGAAATCCCCAGTTGAAAGAGCAATTCCTGGACAGATGGGTAAATATCACTCTCATAGCCCAGGAAGCCAGGGATAAAAAGCTGGACCAGGACCCTGAAATTCAGGCCAAGATTGAAGACATCATGAACGAGATTCTGGCCCAGGAATTCCTGCAAAGGGAGATAGAGGGAAAGGTCAAGATAACTGATGACGAGATCGAGACCCATTATAAAGGCCATGAGGAGGAATTTACCAATCCCGAGTCTGTGAAGGCCCGTCATATCTTGCTGAAGGTCCCGGAAGGGGCAGATGAAAAGGCGTGGACAGAGGCCGAATCAAAGGCCAAGGACATCAAGAAAAAACTGGAAAACGGCGAAGACTTTGCCGAGCTTGCAAAGAAGTATTCAGATGACCCGGGTTCCAAAAACAAGGGCGGTGATCTGGGCTTTTTCACCAAAGGTCGTGTGATGCCTGAATTCGAATCCGCAGCCTTTTCTCTTAAGCCGGGTGAGTTGAGTGACCCTGTAAAGACCGACTTCGGATACCATATTATCGAAGTGCAAGAAAAAAAGGCAGCCAGCACAAAAACCCTGGCGGAGGTTCAGGCCCAGATAAGACAGACCCTGCAAAAGGAAAAACAGCAACAGTTACAAGATGGGCTCATTGAAAAACTAAAGGCCAAATATCCGGTAAAGGTCAACAAAGATCTCCTCGCTGAGGATAAACCACAAGAAAGCACGGCCCCTCCAGAAAATTAGGGGAGCCTTTTGCAAGCCGCGATTTTTAGTTTGAGTTTTGCGAGCGGCTAAAGGGCCTTGTAGTTCAGGCAGCGGCTAAAAGTGGCTGTCTGAACTACGCCTGGATTATTGAATAATATACTTGCTTATGAGCCTCTCGAAATGTGTCTTTTCTTGACACCTCTTTGACCAGTTCCTACCATACAGTTCATGGACAAAGGACGCCGCAGACTAATATTTTCCGCTATCTATTGGATGATCGGGCTCATTCTTATCTTCAGTCTGCCGAATCTGTGGATTCACATGCAGACAAGAGAGATTTCCTATGCCCAGTTCAAACAAAAGTTAAGGCAAGGAAGAACTCTTGAAATCCGCATGGATCAGGAAGAAATCCGGGGGATACTTTACACAGGTCGTGAAGCCGGCCTTCAGAGACTACAGGCGAAGATTCAGGGACTGGAGCAGGAAAAAATCATGGATAACGCTCCGTTGGCAAGGGAAAAGCAGCTTTCCCTGCAGGAACTTTTTAGCCGGCTCCGGAAACTGACTGAGCAAAAAGGCGATATAGTGCTCTTTCGTACCTTAAGAGTTGATGACCCCAAGCTTGTAGAAGAACTGGATGCCAAAGGGGTTGATTATTCAGGAGTGAAGAAGGGTATCCTTGACCAGCTCTTCTGGGGTACAATCCTGCCGATACTTTTCTGGGTCGGGCTCTGGTTTCTGCTGATCAAGGGCATGGGAAGGCCTGGAGCAGGGCTCCTTTCGTTTGGCAAATCAAAGGCGAAGATTGCCATGGAGAAAGATACCGGCGTACGGTTCGACGATGTGGCCGGATGCGATGAGTCCAAAGAAGAGCTGAGAGAAGTAGTGGAATTCCTGAAAGAGCCCAAAAAATTCGAGGAATTGGGGGCCAAGATACCCAAAGGGGTGCTTCTCCTGGGTCCGCCGGGGACAGGCAAGACCCTCCTTGCAAGGGCCTTGGCCGGCGAGGCAGAGGTCCCCTTTTACAGCATATCCGGCTCTGAATTTATTGAAATGTTTGTAGGCGTTGGGGCTGCACGGGTAAGAGACCTCTTTGACCAGGCCAAGAAGAATACGCCCTGTATAATCTTTGTTGACGAGCTTGACGCCATAGGAAAATTCCGTGGCGGCGGAATGATGGGAGGCGGCCATGAGGAAAGGGAGCAGACTCTGAACCAGCTCCTTGTGGAGATGGACGGATTTGAGCCCAACCTGGGCGTAATCCTGCTTGCCGCAACCAACCGGCCTGAGATCCTGGATCCGGCCCTCCTGCGTCCCGGCAGGTTCGATCGCCAGATAATACTCGATGCCCCTGACATGAAGGGCAGGGAAGCGATACTCAAGGTCCACTCCCGTGACAAACCTCTGGCCCCTGGCGTAGATCTTAAAACCATCGCCCTCAGGACCCCGGGGTTCTCCGGGGCCGATCTCGCAAATATCATGAATGAGGCAGCCCTTCTTGCAGCAAGGCATGGTTCAAAACAGATCACTCAGACTTGCGTCGAAGAGGCAGTTGAAAAGGTGTTTGCCGGCCCGGAACGAAAGAGCCGGCGTCTTGGAGAAAAGGAGCGCAAACGCGTGGCCTATCATGAGGCCGGCCATGCCCTTGTGGCATTTCATTGCCCCGATGCCCCGCCGGTCGCCAAGATATCCATCATACCAAGGGGAAAGGCAGCTCTTGGCTATACACTTCAGTTGCCTGAGGAAGAGCGGTTCCTTATGACCAAGAGCGAACTCCTGGACAAGATCTGTGTAGCCCTTGGAGGGCGCGCCGCTGAGAAAATAATTATGGGAGAGGTGAGTTCCGGGGCACAGAATGACCTGGAAATGGCTACGGAAATAGCCAGAAGCATGATATGCCGCTTTGGAATGGACGAAAAGGTTGGACCAGTGGCCCTTTCGAGGGAAACCAGTCCCTTTCTGAGGGTACCTGGTTTCCCACAGACCACAGAACCTTTGAGCCCTGAACTTGCCTCAGAAGTGGACAAGCAGGTACGACAATTGTTGAGCGAGCAAAATGCCAGGGCTCAAAAAATAATAGAAGAACACCGGGACTCCCTTGAAAAGGTGGCAGAGCGCCTGCTTGTGCAAGAAATAATGAGCAAAGATGAGTTCTACAAAATCGCAGAAGGAATTGAAGAAAAAGACCTAAATTAAGCGATTAGCCTTTAGCGGTCAGCTATTAGTTTAATGATTACAGGATGTTTTACTATT
>DFBQ01000116.1:0-598 GCA_002367355.1 Deltaproteobacteria bacterium UBA3076
ACTATTAGTCCATTCCCAGACATTTCCAGCCATATCTAAGCAACCGTAAGGGCTACGGACGTCCTGATATTTTTTTACTGGTGTGGTGTGGCCGATTTTTGATTCATCTGTATTGCATTTATCCTTGTCAAACTCGTTTCCCCACGGATAGACACGCCCATCTATCCCCCTGGCGGCCTTCTCCCATTCCTCTTCCGCCGGTAACCTCTTTCCTGCCCATTCGGCATATGCGCTCGCCCCGTACCAAGTGACATAGATAACAGGATGCTCTTCAAAGCCGGGCTCAACCGCAAAGCGATCGCCATCCTTCCTTATTCGGCATCTCTCCTTTTCATAGCTCCCTTCAAGGTTAATCAACTCCCTGACACCTTCTTGCTGATTGCCGCGCTCATTGAGGAATACGCAGAACTGGGCATTCGTTACGGGATACTTGTCTATGAAAAATCCTTTTCCCAAGCTGGTTATCCGAATGTTATCTTTATCACCCATAATAAACTGCCCTGGAGGGATATAAACCATGTCTTCGGGAACCTTAACGCCTTGAGGCGGATCAACCCTTTCGTAAACCGAGGGGTCTATGAGTTCCGAAACAAAAAGG
>DFBQ01000116.1:741-2707 GCA_002367355.1 Deltaproteobacteria bacterium UBA3076
TATCTGATAATCGAGATTGTCGAGAGATAATTTAAGTTCTTCCCTTGTCTTATGATTAAAATATCTGTCTATAGCCTGTCTTAAGGTATCAAAATGGAGCTGATCCTTTTCCTTGGTAAACATCCGGTAGGCCAGTTCCTCCATGAAAAGCACGATATTTTCTGGCGCACGCTCTCCCTCCCTGTTTTTCCACGCCTCAGTGATGATTCCATAGAATTTGCCAGGAGTAACCACACTCTTTATCTCTCTGATATCTTCAGAGTACTTGGTTATGAGTTCGAGAAGGATGGGGCGTTTTGCCAGATCTTTAATATCAAAAACTTTCTCTATGATATTATCCCAGAAATCCAAGGCCTTCTTTTTACCCAGAGCAAGATTTAGATAGACCTTTATCTCATTATTGTTGAAGAAGGAGACATATATCCGCTCAAATCTTTCTGGGTATGAGAGAGATACGGGACCTCTCTGCGGCCTGGTAGGCTCGCGAGCCAATATCTCCCATTCTTCTTGCCTGTTCCGGAAGAACTGGGTCCGACTCGTGAGAATGACTTTAGCGAATTCCTGCGTTGTCTCAGATAGCTCCTGGATCTCTCTTAGGACCTTTTCTTTATCAAATTTCAAGGAAAGTTCATCAAATCCGTCCAAGATTAGCACGATGTTTTCAGCTGCGGGCGATCTCCGTCTTATTTCCCTTTTGATTAATTCCTCCCACAGAACATTTTCCTGATGTATTGTCTTTAGTTCTATCACAACCGGAACGTGCCGAGACTCAGTAAGATCACAGGCAAATTTGTAGCAAAAAGAGGTCTTGCCGATGCCGTAGTCACCGAGCACTGCCAGGAGCTTTCGTTTGGGGTCGTTTAACCATTCAAGAACATAATCGTGAAGAAGGCCCTTGTTTTCCCCCTTTTCATCGTGGCATCTATAGTTTTTCACATATTAAATTTCACAACCGTGATCTGTTAATCCATTGAAATGACATGTTTCTTATCACAGGATTTTGAAATTATTTATCTGAACATCTATAGATGGAATATAGTATTCGGGGATGAATTCCTTATAGTCTATTGGCTCCTGGGGTGGAGAAACGACATCCAGCAGAGATGGTTCCAGAACAATAGTCCTTCGTGGAAGACCCCACGGATAGAGATAGTTATTTGCTGCTCTAAGGGCCTCTTCAGTCTTTTGTACTTGTTTCTCAAGATCCGCTCCCGCATTTTTCCCCAAGTCTTCCCAGTACCACCTGACAATATCGGTTCCAATCTCCACTAAGGAGATGTGTTTTCTAAAGTGTCCTAAACGCATGTACGGCTGATCCATTTCATCAGCAAGCCGAAGCAGGGCTACAAGCAGCCGGAGGTTCAAAGTCTTCGAACATAGGTACTGGTCTGAAAACTTGTCACGGATACTATCGAGGGAACAAATTGATTCAGGTGCATGGCCATAGCAGACTGTGGCTACTGCCTTGGCTGCTGACGGCGGGTCCGAGCCTCTAGAGGGAAAATTTCCAAACAGATAGGTAGCTGGCTCTTTGAGTATCCTCTCTTTACTACGTTTGGGGTGGTCCTTGGATTCGATAGACCCGTCGTCCTTTCTATAGCCTATGTCATGGAGGTACACAGCATAGAGGAGGATAAATACCTCGGCGGGCTTGAGCTTTTTCTTGAACTTGTCCGGAATGAGGCTGTCCAGGTAACCTTCCAATCTTCTTGAATGCTCTATGCCGTTCTTCTCGTTACCTTCAAGCCAACTCGAAGCTTCTTTCTTGACTCTTGAGAGATGTTCATGGAAATCTATCCTGCCGTCTGTTGTCTTCTCTCCTATGAGTATCTCATCAAGGCGCATCCAAAACCTCCCTGCTCAAGCCCAAAGCACATGGCTTCTGTCATGGATAGTGACTGGGAAGATAGTAAACGAAAATTTTCTGTAAGTAAATTGAGCGATTAGCCTTTAGCAGTTAGCTATT
>DFBQ01000116.1:2749-18216 GCA_002367355.1 Deltaproteobacteria bacterium UBA3076
TTATCGGTCTACCGCCCTGACAAGTCGGTCTGCCGCCCTGACAAGCAAGATGTTTGCTATTACAAACTTTCACCCGTTGGGTATTATTGCTAATTATACATGACGACATAAATGTTTGCGCATAGATCCATCACAGTATGCATGTTCGAATAAGACAGGATTTACCGGATAATCAGGATATTTTTGCCTTTCCTGAAGAAATGCAAAAAGCCCAATCCCTCTTTGAGGGAAGGACCTCTCCTTAGATACAGCGAAAGTGGCAAGGGCGGGGTCGACAACAAACAAAATCCCTTAAATCCTGCCTGCCCTGTGGAATGCGAAGCTTATTCCTCTGGGGTTAATCCTGTCTGGCAAAAAGAATTGCAAATATGTCCCTCAGGTCCACATGCCTTGGTTCGCCGCAGGCGATTTATTCCATTGCCTCGGCGAGTCTTATGTCGCCCTTAAGAAGTTCGTTCACTACTGAGGATCGATCAATCCCCTTCTTCGAAGCGAGTTTCTCTACAAAGGCTGAAACTTCCTTGTCAAGATAAATGGGAATGTTCAGTTTCATATCTGAGCGATAAAACTTGCCTCTTTCACCTTTTGAAAAATCATACTCTTTTCTCATGTTCATTCACCATATGTTTTGGTTTCTCGTTTTGTTGCTTTACGGCTTGAAATAATCCTAATCGTAATAGCATCGTCACTTTCTTCTCGAAAGGTATGGATTACGATCAACGATCTACCTTTTACCGAAATACCCGTAGTTATCCATCTGTCTTCAGTTTCACTATGGTCTGGATCAAATATGGAAAGTGCCTTTGAATCTCTAAATACCGTTGCTGCTTCGTCAAAAGTTATACCATGTTTGACTCGGTTGTCATGGGCCTTTCTGGGATCCCACTCGAAATTGTAATTTATGGCCATTTTCAACACTCATCTGGTTTTGTAGCAATGTTAATCATTTGTTGGGCTAAATAGTGCCGGTGACCTGCCGAGAAAAATGGAGTGTTTCCAGTTCAGCGTCCACTGGTTGGTTAGGCCCAATTCTCTACTTTGAGATCGGGGACACGCCTGAACTCCTTGAGGTTGTTTGTGACCAGAACGCAACCAGCACTTAGAGCGTGTGCAGCAATGTGCATGTCATTAGGGCCAATGAGTTTGCCGCCTGACCTGAGGAAAGCGCGCAGCCGACCATAGTAGTCGGTTTCAACCTCCCTATAGTCAAGCACCTCAATGGGGGACGTAAACTTTGCCAGTGCCCCAAGGTTTTTCTCCGGGTTGGAGCTGGCATATGCCCCATACTTGAGTTCAGCCATGGTAATGCTGGAGATAACTATCGACCCGACGGGATGTCTTTTGAAACGCTCAATTGTTCTTTGGGGTTTGCGATTGATGACGTAGATACAGATATTGGTATCGAGCATGTAGCGCATCAGCGGAAGCACTCTCTTTTCTCATACTCGCCCTGGTCTCTCTCGTTCATGAAATCATCCGTGAATTCGTTCAGCGATTCCTCGAGCATGGACCATGCACGGTCCTTGGGTACCAGGAGTACGCCGGCCCCAAAGCGTTTTACATAGCAGGACTTGCCGCTCATGCGGAAATCCTTCGGCAGTCTAACTGCCTGTGATCGACCATTCTTGAAAAGTTTTGCTTCAGCTATTGACATACTTAAAATATATATCGTGAGTATCGATTTATCAAGACCTAATGCCAGACCTAATGCCGGCTGTTGGAGCGAGGCTCAACAACCGGCATTAGGTGGACATTTTCAATAATATTGGACATTTGTAATGGATATCGCAAAATTGCGCCTTTCAATCGCTTACACCAATAATAACGATACCAGTTGAACCTCACAATCACCGGTAATTAACAAACCAGACACTATAATCGTCAAGTATCTGATAGTTAATTGAAGTTCTGCCAACAGCCTCTATGTCTTCTAACGGCAGAGTAAATTTTCTCTTATCTGAGATACGGCTGACATTAGCAAGGATACCGTTATCTTCGTCATAATGATCATCAAAACTCAGGATTCTATAATGGTCTGTGTATGAGGGCTGTGTCTTTTTCAATTCCTCATATTCATCTTTGTCACCTGGCCCTAAAACGTAAAACTCTTCCCATCTAAAGTCCTCTATTCCAGTGACTATACAGGGAAATGCAATGTTTTTATTCAGATATTGAAAATACTTTTCCAGGTTCTCATCATTAGCAACCATGTCCTCTTCATCAGTCACTTTTAAAATGGCCTGAATCCTTTTCATCTGTTGGTCTGTCTCGATTTCATCCTCGATTAATCCTGTATCACCATCATCAAATTCTTCCAAATCATACTTTTCCGATATCATCTCTAAGGTTTCAGCAACTTCCTCTTCCCTATCCCTGGATTTTGTGGGCTCAAGATCACTTGCATACATATCCATAGTCGACCACACAAGATCGTCTTTTTCACTATCTTCTATAACAGAACGAGGCATATTTCTCAGTGTTATACTGTCCCACTTGATCCTGATAAGAAGAGGATCGTCAAAATTGTCATCTATTTCATAAATTCTCCCCTGCCACCCACTTATGTCATTACCATAATCAGGATCGAGAGTCCCTTCTTTAACGACAACAGAATCATCGACACTAAATTCTACTTCAGGTTTATGTATAGTTTCATTCTTAATGACCATTTGCTTCTTCTTCTTCCTTGCTTTATTACCCATAATTTGTCTTCCTTATTATTTTAGTATCGGATGGCGCTATTAAGTTAAAAGACAACTTGATAGTATAGGAATTTCCATTTTAGACACAGATTAACGGATGGCCACGGATTAGGCAGTGTAATCAGGCTGTGCCCTTCACTTCCTAAAGAGATCGCTGTGAGTTCCCGTGCGCTCCAAGCGTAGGCTCTCCTGATCCATGGAGTAGATTAAGATCCAGTCAGGTTCAACATGGCAGTCCCTGCAGTTGATGAACTTTCCGATGAGCGGATGGTCTCGGTGCCGTGGGTCAAGCGGAAGGTCTTCAGCAAGTCTTTTGACGACTTTCCTTAGTTTGGCGATATCCTTTACCACGCTTGGCCATCCGCTTTACATCACGGGAAAACTGATGCGTCTGAGATAGTCGCCTCATGTCTCCCAGCTATGGAACATCTCATCCAGGGAACCGAACTCCGTAATCTCCTCCCCTCGCTGGCTTTTTGCAATGGTCTCTTCCGTGACCTCATTGGGGATCTCGACCATAAATGGAAGTCCGTCTCTCAACGAGATCTGAGTGTAAAAAATGCGAATGGCTTCAGTTGGTGTGATCCCAAGGCGACGGAGGACGCTTTCCGCTTTCACCTTGGTCTCTGGCTCGATCCGTGCGTGTACTACTGCTGTCTTCATGATGCTATTCATATCACATATGCAACACAGATTCAAGGTCACCGGCGACGATGGTACAACGAAAAAATAAGCTAAATTTATTAAATGTAGTAGCAAAAGAACCAAGGGTAGTATTTAAAGCTTTGTCAGCAAGTACATGAGCTTCTGTTTGCCATTTGTCTAACGTCTACTTGAAGCTCAGGTCCACACGGCTGTCTTTTAAATTCTCAACCTTTTCCGGCGTCAGCGCTTGAGGTTCGATCAGGAACAGTCTCCTGGGTTCGATTTTTCCCTGGTCCAAGATATAGTTTTTAACTGCCTGTGCCCGCTGATTTGCCAGGGACCGCAGATCGTCGTCTGTGACCTGAATGTTTTCCAGAATCAGCGCTTCCATTTCAGGTACCGGGATGTTCTTGGTGATCCCCAGGATATTCTTGGGTTTCTTGAATTTTCCGGCTTTATAAGCCATTTTTAGATATTTCTCATATTCTTCAGGTTCGATCATAACAGAATCCACTGAAACAGCGGCGGCCTCTTTTTTCTTCATTTTCTTGAATTTCCGGGCCTTGATCTGTTTGTCAAACCGGTATGAAATCAGCCCCTGCCTGTCTTTTTCTATATCAGCAAACCCGGTAACTTCCAGTTGCAGGCCCGGGCGTTCATAAAGGGCCGTAACCAGCGTATCCAGTTTTGCCTTGTCTGCATCGGTCAACTCAGCACTTCCGGCTTCAAATTCAAAATGACTTAAATCTTCATCGCTGCCGAACGAGGCACTAATCAATGAGAACGGAGAGGTGGCTGCCTTGACCAGGATGTTTTTTATCATTTTCAGGATAATTCCGGCTACGCTGAATTTCGGGTCGTCGATGCGGCCGGTTACGGGCAGACGAATGATGATTTCGCCGCTTCTGTCTTTCAGCAGGGAAACCGCCAGCTTAACCGGCAGGTTCAGGGAATCCGGACTCTCGACGCTCTCACCAAAATCAAACTGATCAATATAAACGTTGTTGGTTGAATCCAGTTTTTTCCGGTCAATCAGATAGCTGAGATCCAGGGAGAGTTTTCCCTTCCGGATTCTGTAACCGACGTATTTACCGGAATACGGGCTGGCGGGGCTCAGGTCAATGTTTTTGAACCGGATCTTCAGGTCAACGAATAGGTCTTCTATGAGCGGATTAATAGTGCCTGTGATTTCAAGCGGGGCATAGCTGTCGAGTTTGCCCTTGAAGCTTACATCGGCCCGCTGGGTCTCTTCGGATATAAGGCCGCTCACAGTGCCTTGAATGTCCAACAGGTTTGCAGAATAGATAGGGAAGACGGAACGGTCAGAAAAATTGATTTTGCCGTCCTTACAGATGATCTTGCCTATATTGACCGGCACGGTGGCTGTGCCTTTCGGTTCGGTAGTCTCCAGAGCCGGTTTGGTTTGAGCTTCTGGCGATTCCGGAGCTTCAGGGGATGTCTCCGTGCCGGCAGTGACGATGTTTTGCAGATTCAGGGAACCGTCTGAATTAACGATGATCCGGCTATCAAGGTTTTCAAGAGCAATCTCATCTATGTTAACATAGATGGGCGAAATCCCTACATCGATCCCGTTTACCAGGAGCCGTTTCCATTTTACTAAATCATCGGCCTGAGTATTGTCCTTTGTGGCAAAATCGGCCACAGCAGCACTGCCCCGGTATTTTGCATGAGGGCCCGGTTTTTCAGGCTGAGACAGAGAGAGCGTCCCAGTGGTGGAGAACTTGCCATCGGAGACAATGATCTCAAGGATGCCGGCAAGAAAAGGCTGAAACCATGCCAGATTCAGATCACTGATTTCCAGTTGCAGATCTGCAACAACCGGATTGATGCCGAATTCGCCTCGGGTTCCGATGGCAGCGGTTTTATTCAATTCGCAGGACAAATCAATTTTTCCCCGTGCGTTGGTCTTGGTGGAGATGTCCCGGCATTCGAGACTGATTTCACCCAGTGTCAGGTTACCGTCCTGGTCGGACGCCAGGTTTTCTCCTTGAATAGTGAAATTCTTAATGGATAATTTCGTGACAGTGGTGAGCCAGGGCTGCTCATTTTCAGTGCCGGCGGAAGGCTTTTCTGCGGGGTCCTGGGGACCGGCAAGGGCTTGAATACTCAGATCTCCGTTTTTCAGCCTGCGGATCAGCAGGAAACCCTGTTCGCCTGAAATTTCTCCTACTGACAATTCCTTTCGTGCGGTATCAACGGATGTATCCATGATAGAGAGTGCCGGCAGCTTTAAGATATCGGTCTGCTCAAGGGCGTCTGTACCTTGGATTTGAAAAAAATCCGATAAAGACACCTGACTACCATCTATCCGGATTTCGTCGATGGCCAGGGTGAGAGGCTTAGTTTCCTCGGACTCGGAGGCGGTTTTTTCAGTTTCTGTAGCCGGAAACAGAGAGTGAATATTGAGCATTCCGGCTTCGTCACGGGTGATGTTGATTTCAGGTGATTTAAACTCAACTTTTGTCAGATGAATGTCTTTGGCCAGAAGACGGGACCTTAACCAAGTCGCATGAAATAATGCCAGTTTCAGCAGGGGGCGGTTCGACGTATCGACTATCTCCAGGTCTTTGAGCGCCAGATCTCCTGAGGATGAAAGCTTTGGCGCCTTGTCCTTGAACTGGATATAGGACAAGCTGACAGTGACATCCAGGGAACCTGAGGGAATTTGCAGATTTGTCTTATACGGAATGTATGCAAAGTAATAGGGGAGGTCGATTCCCTTCAGCTCGATATCAAAGACGGTTTCCATGGAATCGGCAAAAGGTTTAGTTTTGCCGACCAGCGATACCGGTTTGTCATTAAAAACTGCCGAGAAGTGCACCTGAACGAATACTTTCACATCGCTACCGATATCGGAAAGAAAGGGGATTGCCAAATTCAGCTCGCTGATTTTATGGATTTTGTCTTTTGGTTGATCCAGGATGTCCGCACTTCCGTTGAGGATCTGGATGTTGTAGACGGCAAATTTGAACGGTCCGAATGCAGAATCAGGCGATTTTTCAGGATCTGTTGACTCACTCGGTTCCGAGGAGCTGATCAGGTCTGAAAAATTGTAGCCCCCGTCCATGTTGCGGACAACTTTGATAAAAGGTCCTTCTATCCTGAATTCCTTAATGACAGGGGCAAGTTTAAAGATCGAAACGCCCTGTAAGTTCACGTACAGGCTGTTGAAGGACACAAAATCCGTCGGCTCTTCACGTTCCTTGACCGTCAGCCCATTGATGGTCAAGGACAGCGCATACGGGTTCAGCTTTATCTCCTGAATCACCACGGGCCGATGCAGGGCCTCTGAAAGCTTTTTGATCGCAACGCTCTTAATTATCGGAGGCAGGATCAGAAAACCAATGATGGTATAAACAACAAAGAAAACAGCGATCCCAAGACTGAATTTCTTAATACGCCCCATGGTTTTGAGTTTTTGGATGAGATTCATGGACATTATTCCAGATGCTGGGAACCATCTATTGAACCGGCATCAGCATAAAGAGTAGATGAGCGCATCAATAACCCCCATCTCGCATTTTCCAAACCAGTTCTGCACCGGGATAGGTCATTTATACCTAAATTAAGCGATTAGCCTTTAGCGGTTAGCTATTAGTTTAATGATTACAGGATGTTTACTATTACAAACTTTCACCTATTGGGTGTTATTTCTAATTAACNNCTAAACGCTAATGGCTAACAGCTAATCGCTCAACTTAGGTTGGTCATAGTCATAATAGCATTGGATATGATTGATGTCATCAGCAATTCGTTGCGTCTTTGGAAGTTTCGAGTTAGTTAACTGGATAGTATAGGAATTTTCTAAGTCCGCCCGAAGGGCGCTAAGTTCATGAGTTATGAGCTTTGGGAGTATTGTTCAAGATTTTTGTCCCCCAGAACACATTTGTACGGAAATGTTCCGTACTTATTGACAAAGCCTTTAGTAGATAATATACTTCTTTATGAAGTACAGAACTCATCCGTACAAAATACAAGAGGAGAACGACAATGGCTACCACTCGTCTTGACATGAGGCTAGATGAAGAAATTAAAGCAAAAGCAGAAAAAGCGTCTGCCTTGCTTGGATTGAAAAGTCTCACTGAGTATATTGTCAGGCTTATTGATGACAATGCAACCCAGGTGATTGCTCAACATGAAAGTATTACCGTTGAAAATGATGCTTTTGATCGTTTTATGAATGCTTGCAAGGAAACGCGAAAACCTAATAAAGTTTTGATGGAGGCGACATCTTTTACCAAAAAACAAGGCATCAAATGAGTTGGGCTAAAGAATTTGTAGAGCTTGACAAGGCTATCCACGACCGGGCTTCATTTGATTGCGGTGAAGTTGAATTAAATGCATTCATTCGAACTAAGGCTGCTAAGCATATGAAGGCAGGCATAAGCAGAACAATGCTGTTACCAGCCTCCGTTCCATTGCCTGACGGCAAATACCCCATCTGCGCATTTTATACGATTGCACCTAGTTCTATTAGCAGAGAGACTTTGCCGAAAAAACTTATAAAAAAGTTGCCTCGTTATCCTGTGCCAGTATTCCTACTTGCTCAGTTGGCCGTTCATTTGGAATATCAAGGACAAGGTTTGGGGAAAATTACCCTAATAAAGGCCCTTGAATATTTATGGGAAATAAATTCTCATATGAGAGCCTATGCAATTATCGTCGATTGCTTAAACGAAAAGGCTGAGCATTTCTATTCAAAATATGGTTTTGAAGTATTGTGCTGCCACAATGGTAGGGCACGAATGTTCATGCCAATGACAATTGTAGAGCAATTATTTCAAAAATATTAGAATTTAGGGGACGGGACGGAGTTAGTTTAATAATTTTTCAATGTAACTGACGTCGTTGACGTTATGTCTTATTACAAGAGATAAATTCTCATTGAAAGGCGATACTCACAACATACAAGGCGCCGAGGACGCAGAGAGAGAAAATTACTCAAGGCTACGGCCACAAATCGCATGGCAGGAGCCTCACGGTTACTTTCTCTTCAGCCACCATGATAAAATTAAAGGATAAACTTTCGCACCTCACTTACAGGCAGGCCTGCAAACTGCTGGGGCCTGAAGGTCCGCAGCTAATCAGGGCAGGTGGCAAATACGAGATTGACATCACGGAACAGGTAGTCTTGAAAAACGACCTTTTCAGGCTGAGTTTGCACGATGCCGTTGTTACCATCAGTTTGAGGCCCGAAAGGAATCAGCGTCTGCATTTCGACTGCTCTGCATGTACTACGGCATGTGCGCATGTAGGAGCGGCGTTTTCTTTGATACTTGAGGAAAAACTGGCATTGGGCCTTTCCGCACCGCCTCCGGAGAGGATACCGGTGGAAAGCCTCAGCGACAAGGAACTCGTAGAGCAGGCTATTGCAGACAGGGTCGAAAGGGCAAGAAGCGAAAAGATGGGGCTAAGATCCATCGACAGCAATAAGCTCTGGACGGATTATACAATTACCAATTCTTCTTCGGGAAAAACGTACCGGGTTGCACTGCGGGGTTGGGAGAGAGGCGATTCGTATTGCTCCTGTCCTGATTTTCGGAAAAATACGCTCGGTACTTGCAAACATATTCTGCACACACTTGAAAAGGTCAAAAAACGATTCAACAAGACGGTCAAGAATACGCCTTATGAGGTCAAAGATATCTGTATTCATATTCAATACGGCGAAAAACTCGAATTGCGAGTCCTGGTTCCAAAAGACCTTGACACTGAGACACTGGAACTGCTCCGTCCTGTTACGAACAAGTCTATTGAGGATGTAAGGGACCTTCTGGTCAGGATTAAGAAGATAGAAAACCTCGGTCACGGAATCACTATCTATCCGGATGCAGAGGAATACATGAATAAGCGCCTTTACCTTTGGAGAATCAAAAGCAAAGTAAATGAGATACGCAAAGACCCGGAAAATCATCCCCTCCGAAAAACGCTTCTGAATGTTGACCTGCTGCCGTATCAGCTTGATGGGATAGCATTTGCCGTTGGAGCCGGAAGGGCTATCCTTGCTGATGACATGGGCCTGGGCAAAACGATCCAGGGAATTGGGGCTGCCGAACTCCTCTCCGCTGAAGCAGGTATCTCAAAGGTGCTTGTAATTTGCCCGGCATCTCTTAAGTCCCAGTGGCGTCTGGAGATAAAGCGTTTTTCGGATCGGACCTGTCAGCTTGTCCTGGGGTCTGCAGAAGAACGGGCCGCCCAATACGATAATTCGTGCTTTTTCACGATCTGCAACTACGAACAGGTCCTCCGGGACATAAATTCCATCGAAACAGTGAAATGGGACCTTATCATACTCGATGAGGGACAGAGGATCAAAAACTGGGTAACCAAGACCAGCCAGACGACCAAATCCCTCAGGTCCCCATTTGCCTTGGTCCTTTCCGGCACACCGCTTGAAAACCGCCTGGATGATCTCTATTCGATCGTAGAGTTCATAGATGACAGGAGACTGGGACCAGCATTTCGATTTTTTAACACATACAGGGTCATTGACGAAAAGGGCAAAGTGCTTGGTTACAAAAACCTGGACGAGCTCAGAAAAAAGCTCAAACCAGTACTTCTTCGAAGAACAAGAAAAGGGGTAATGAGCGAATTGCCCCCAAGGACAACGGAACTCAGAAGAATACCACCCACAGAGGAACAGATTTCCATACACAATGGTCAGAGAAAGATTATCCAGTCGATTATCTCCAAGAGATACATCTCCGAAATGGACCTCCTCCGTCTTCAGAAGGCCTTGCTGATTTGCAGAATGGCTGCAAACAGCACCTTTCTGGTAGACAAGGAACCGCCCGGCTATTCCAGCAAACTCGATGAAATCGACATTCTTCTGGACCAATTGCTCTCGGAACAAGACCGCAAGATCGTGCTATTTTCTGAATGGACCACGATGCTGGGCCTCATAGAACCATTTCTTAACAGGCGAGACCTGAGATATGTGAGACTGGACGGTTCTGTGCCCCAGAAAAAGCGACAGGCCTTGATGCATGAGTTTCAGAATGACCCTGATTGCAGGCTCTTTATCACGACAAATGCCGGTTCCATAGGCATCAATCTCCAGGCAGCAAACACTGTTATCAATGTTGATCTTCCGTGGAATCCTGCCGTCCTGGAACAAAGGATATCCCGTGCCCATCGCATGGGTCAGAAAAATCCGGTCCAGGTGTTTATTCTTGTCACAGAGGAAACAATAGAAGAAAATCTCCTGGGAACGCTTTCTGCCAAGCACGAGCTTGCCATGGCTGCCCTTGATCCGGATTCGGAAGTCACAGCAGTCGACCTTGCCAGTGGCATGGAGGAGATGAAAAGGCGCCTCGAAGTACTTCTTGGTACAAAACCCGAAGCGCCTGTGGACGAAAGCCGGAAGGAACAGGTAGAAAGGGAAGCGCAGCAGCTCTTGCGCAAGGAAAAAATCGCAAGCGCAGGCGGTCAGCTCCTGGGAGCGGCTTTTGCCTTTATGAGTGAAATCCTCCCTCAGAAGGAAGAGACCGAACAGACAATACAAATGGCAGAGACGTTCAAGAGTCGTCTCCATGAATGCATGGAGAAAGACGAAAATGGCAATCTGAAGATGACGATTACGCTTCCTGACAAATCTGTGCTGGACAACCTGGCAAAATCGCTCGCCCAAGTACTCGGTTCTGGTTAAGGGCCGTTGAAAAAAATAATTGGCCTATCCGCTTTACTCTTGTGCATACTATATATCGTACTTTCATCCCACGCCTATCCGGTTAACGCCCAATAACTGCTGTAACTTATTGTTATTATAAGTGTTTCTTTTGACAATATTCATTTGATGCTTGTGCCTCAAAAAATCATTATTTTCAACAGCTTATAATGTCTTTATAAGATTGTTTTGGGTAATAACCGGATAGGCATACTTTCATCCTATACACTGGAAGCTGGAATCGGAACGTGCTGAAATAGCAATATATTTTAAATTTTGGGGAATTGTAGTCCACAAAAAGCTCCATAAGGCTCGCAGTGATATCAGATAGTTATGGGTATCAAATATGATTTTCCGGAATAGGGTTGCATACTATATATTGTGGTTTCGAGAGTCAAGCGGATAGGCCAATTTTAAATTAAATAACTTGCTGACAATATTGAGAAATTAAGTGTAGTCAGTAATTGCACACCAAGATTTTAAAAATCTATTTTGAAATCAATAGGTTACTGTTGTTTTGCTTGGGGAACTTCAGGTTAGAAAAATGGTTGGATAAGCTACTTGTCAAATACCAGGACTTTATATTGGATTTTGATAAAAATATTGCTCAGCTCTGGGGGCGGCTGCGGGTACCTCAGCCGGAGAACGCCCTTGACAAGCAGATTGCCGCTACGGCTTTAATCCATAATTTAACGGTGGTAACCCGAAACCATAAGGACTTTACAAAAACGGGCGTACGCACATACGCACACTAAATCCATTCAGAGAGTAGCAATCCGCCGGCCATCCTGAAACAGCCACAAACCATTTCATTCAAATACCTCTTTGAATTTTTTGATGTTATCTGCACTTCCAAAGATAAGGAGAGTGGATTGAGGTTCTATGACATCCTTACCCCTTGGAAGTTTAACGAGTTTTGAACCCGTTTGAATCCTCACAACCATGCACCCGGTTTTTCTTCTAATTCCCAATTCGTTGAGCGATTTCCCCAACAGAGATGAGCTTCTCGGTACTTCATAGCTGTGAAAGGTACTCCCCTTTGGCAGGGTGCTTAATTCTTCAGAATATTTTTCGTAGTCCTCCGGGGAAATTATCATTTTCCCGAGCATTCTTCCAGCCTCTATCGACAGGCAAAAGACGCGATCTGCACCAGCTCTATAGGCCTTGTCTACGCTATTGGCATAGGCCACCCTGGTGAATATCACCAAACTATGATTTAATTCTCTCACCAGCAACGTTGTGTAAATATTTTTAATATCTTCGTCGGAAGCTACTACCACCAATAGCGCTTTCTTGACTCCGGCTTCGGATAGAATCTCTTCGTTTGTGCCATCACCTATGATGTAGGGAAAAGATACCCCATCCAACTTTTCTTCATCCAAATCAATGACAATAAAAGGGACGCCTGAGTTAAGCAGGCCCCTTACAGTCTTTCCCCCGGCATTTCCATACCCGACGACTATGGCGTGATTCCACATATGAGAGCCTCCATTTCATCCAATTGATTGCCCTCTCCTATTGCGATTACTAAAGAATCTCTTTCTATTTTGGTTTCTCCCGAAGGATTTATGGATATTTCCCGTCTTCTTCTTATCCCAAGCACCAGGCAACCCGTTTCTCTAATTCCTGTTTCCATGAGCTTTTTCCCGACCAGCGGGCTCATTGGCGGGACTTTGAAACTGACTATCTTCAAATCTTTTAAGGACTCTATTGCTTCAAACTCATGTCCGGAAATATGTCTGATTACCTTACTGCTTATATAACTTCCGAAAATTTCCTTAGGAGAAATTACTTTGTCGGCTCCGGCGTATTTAAAATATTTGGCCTTTGTTATATCCTCGATCAGAACAATGTTTTCTTTCTTAAACGGCGATGCGGCGAGAACTATGCTGGCATTTTTTTCAGCTCCTTCATTAGCGAGGATTGTTCTGGCCTCTTGGATATTTGCGTTTTTCAGAGTCTCTTCACAGTCTGTTTCTCCTAGAATGATTGGGTAGCCTCTATTTTGTAATTCCCGCGCTGTCGTTTCATTCTTCTCAATTATAATAAAAGGAGTATTTGATTCCTTGAGCATTCCGACAAAACTTTCTACCAATGCACTGTAGCCGCAGATTATTACGTGGTTTTCAAGACCTGTGGGAGCTTTCTCCGGCAGCTTCAATACAACCTTTTTAGATACGTATGGGATTATGATTACCGATAGTAATACAGAAACAATACCTATTCCTGAAAGCTGTACAAAAATTGAAAGAATCTGCAAAGGAGCGTGTCTATACTGTAGGTACGAAGGACCTTCACCAAGACTTGTCAATGTTGAGATTGTCCAAAAAACGGAATCTATGTAGGTTAATGTCCTATGTTCGAAAATATGCTGGAATAATTTAAATAAAAAAGGATACGCAAAAAACATCAGGAACAAAGAAATAGCAATAGTGATGATTTGGTGCCGTTTTTTTATAGCCTTAGGCATACTGAGCCTCTTACCAAAAATCTTTCGACGTTATTACTTCCTTACCAACTCCATAGCCTTTTGATAAAGTCTTATATATTTCTCCCTTACTTTATCCCAGGTGTAGTTCTCGTATATATTATGCACCGCGTTTACTTGCATCTCCCTTATGGTATCAGGTGAATCTCTGTAGGTCTTTAAGGCCCTGTTCACGGCATGAATAAGAGCATCAGGCGTATGATCCTTATAAGAAAAACCATTAAAGCCATCCCTTACCTTGACCAGCCCGCCTGTAGTACGGACAATGGGTAGGTTGCCCATGAGCTGGGCAATGAAATCAGTGAGTCCACAGGGTTCGTATCGGGATGGAATTACAAAAAAATCCCCTGCGGCATATATGAGGTTTGCAAGCCCTGAATCGTATCCTATGAGCACTGCAAAGCGCTCTTCGCAGGCAGGGTGTTCTGCCAAAGAAATGAGATGGTTCTCTATATCCCTGTTGCCATTGCCAAGAATTACTACCTGAATGTTTTTGTCCTCTGCCAATAGCACTTCCAGGGCCTGACCCAGTATATCCAGACCCTTTTGCTCGGAAAACCGGCTTACAACAGTGACCAAAGGCTGACTTGGACTGTAATCAATGGAACCATACATTTTGATCTCGCCAATCTCGGCAAACATCAGTCTGATGACAAGCTCCTTTCTGCAGATTGCCTTGCCGGCCAGATCATCCTTGGCTGGATCAAAGGCCGCAGGAAGCCCTAATATTTCCGGATGGCTGGGGCTGAACTCATCAGGATTTATGCCGTTGGTAATTCCTTCGATAAATATGCCCCTATCTTTAAGAGTATGACCCAGCCAGCCTGTAAGGGCGTCAAGTTCTGTTTCCTGAAGCTCTCTCGCATAGTTTTCACTCACTGTATTTATAGGCGCATAAGCAGCACCGGCAAGAAACGGATTAAAGGAACTGTTGAGAACAGCGCTGTAGATTATTCTCTGGGGGAGACCGGTTATAGTCATGGCAAACAACAGATCCGCTACATCCTGGTGGTAGCCTAAGCCGGCATTATGGATGGTAAGCAGGGCACTACTGCTCTTGAAATAGTGCCGGAAGCCCTCAATCTCCCTCATCATGGCCGGGAGCACACTTGTATGACCATCCTGACAATGAAACACATCCGGCCTGGTACCTGTGAAAATTGCATAATCCAGTGCGGCCTTCTGAAGCAGGATATTCATGGCAAAATAGTCCAGGTGGCCCTCCCCTTTTTTATGATTGGAATCAAGGGTCTCTTCTTCCCCTGTGTATACATAGACCCCCAGTTTTTCACTAAAGCGGCTTGCCTCCACAAGTATTATATCAACACCCTTCAGCTTCTGGTGCCAAAAGCCTACGCGTTCCCTACGTTCTTCATGTGCGTAATTTGCGTCAACCCTGAATTGTGGGCCAAGGGTCTTAAAACTCAACTCTTCCGGCTTTACAAAGCCGTAACGAGGCATGATGACTGAGACCTCATAGCCTGCACGCGCCAGTGATTCCGCAAGATCTCGGCTCACATCCTTAACTCCACCTGCACCGGCTATCCCTCTGTATTCACGGGTCAGCATCCAGATGGATTCAACGTCCTTCAGGTCTTTAAAATTCTGCAATACCTTCATGAAGACCTCTTGTCTCTTTGTATAATAAACGACACCTGCCTTTTCACACCTAAATTGAGCGATTAGCCTTTAGCGGTTAGCTATTAGTTTAATGATTACAGGATGTTTTACTATTACAAACTTTCACCCATTGGGTGTTATTTCTAATTAACGTAATGCCCTGATTTTTCAAAGCTAAACGCTAATGGCTAACAGCTAATCGCTCAACTTATCAAGGAGAAGATTGAAGTGTATGACTCCTCAGACCTCAGGAAAGGACTAAAAATAGCTATCGACGGGGAACCGTATGTCATTACTGATTTCCAGTTTTCCAAGCCGGGAAAGG
>DFBQ01000112.1 GCA_002367355.1 Deltaproteobacteria bacterium UBA3076
TAACGACCAACGGGTAAGTGTTTGTAATAGCAAAACATCCTGCTTGTCAGGGCGGCAGACCGATAATCATTAAACGTAACCGTTCACGGGGTTACTACGCCCGCGTTTTACCGCAACCCAACGAACTGTAAGCGTTTACAGGGTGCTGCAGATGCGAGGCGGAGGGTACGCAGACGTACTCCCTGTACTTCAAGTGCCCGACAACAAAGCAGATGCGGTGCCCTGTGAACGCTTACAACAAATTAAAGTCTTTTTGCGATAATGACAACAAGTTTAGATATTCAACGTTGAGGAACCTGCCAACTACATTCTATATTTATTTATAATTTCATCTGAAGCCGGCACGGTTCTGATAGTTTTTATATTTTCAGTTCCATGGCCTGACAGTTTGATCTCTTCCGGACGCTTTTTCAACCTTGCGTATCGGCACAGGATACTTGCTGCAAGGTCTGCATTGACATCAGAGTAAATCTTCCGCCAGAGTCCTGTGGGTCCGGGGCCTGATGTTAGATCGAGCCTGATGTCCCCTTGCCTCATCAGGGATACGATTTTCGCATTTTCCCTTTCGTCTCTACCAATTACCAGCCAGGATCCGTCAGGCAGGATAAAGTGTTTTCCCATTTGGGCAAGGACGCAGTCATTAACATCAAGCTCCGGCCAAAGCTCAAACATGCGTTTAAATCTCCGGGACAGTATAGGGTCAGCAAGTACGCATCCACCGGCAGGAGCCGGATATTCCTTTATTCCATATTTGCCGGCAAGGGCTATCTGGTCTTTTCGCCCTCTGCCGGTCAGTCCCAGCAGCCTCGATCGGTCAACCAGACCCTTATTTTCCATGTCTGTGGGCCGGAGATGAAGGGCTGAGAGAGGACGTAAAAGCAATCCATCAGCACCGCTGTCCCGCTCTATTATCCTAAGGGCATCTCTGCGCTGGGACATGGGCCTTTGGCCGAGGACCTCTCCTGTGGCAACAAAAGTTGCATTAAATTCTCCAAGCATCTTCATGGCCTTTCGGACCATCAGAATCTTACAGTCAATGCATGGATTTATGTATTTTCCATAGCCATGCTCCGGGTTCTTTACCATTTTAAGGTATGCATCAGAGATATCTATTTCCTTAAATTCTATCCCCTGATCGGCAAGCACTTTTTTCTCTAAGATCTTTTCTCGTCCTTTGAGTTTATAACCAAAAAATGGCGTAATGAAATAAAGGGCTATGACATGGATCCCCTGCTCCTGAAGAATCCTGCAGGCAAGGATGCTGTCCAGACCGCCGGAATAAAGGACCAGGCAGGTGGAAGAATTTGGTGATTTGGTGATTGAGTGATTTGGTGATTGAGTGTTCATGCTGGTTTGAAATACGGTTCAGATTTTCGGCGAACCCTGAACCCCTGAACCTTGAACCTTTGAACCCGCGAGCAGTTTCCCGGCATATGCCCTGGCTGTTTCCCTGTCTCCACCAAGCATCCTAGTAAGTTCTTCAAGGCGTTGGTTTCCTTCTACTTCCCTTATCACAATGGCTGTCTTATCTCCTTTAACCACCTTCTCTAATGCTATGTGATGATCGCCCCTTGCCGCTATCTGTGGGAAGTGAGTTATGGTGACAACCTGGCCAAAAGAAGATAGTGCCTTGAGTTTAAAACCCACTTTTTCCGCTACCTCTCCCCCTATTCCCGCGTCTATCTCGTCAAACACAATGGTTTCAATACCTGCCTGCCTGGCGAGGGCGGCCCTTAAAGCCAGCATTACTCTTGAGAGTTCTCCCCCGGAAGCAATTGACGCCAGTGGCCGAAGAGGTTGCCCGACGTTTGGACTGAAGAGAAACTGTACCTTGTCAAGCCCCCTGGGTCCCACGTCCGGGGCTATAGGGCTTTCAGTAGCCTGGACATCAACCATGAAATCGGTTTTGGCCAGCTTCAGGTCAGATAATTCGGCTTTAATAGCCCTGGAAAGTTTCTTTGCCCCCTGACGTCTTTTTTTACTCAGGTCCGAGGCGGCATTTACGAGCTCTTTTTCTTTCTCTTCGAGTCTTGTCTTCAGGTTCTCTATACGGTCACCACTTTCGTAAAGGGTTGTAAGCTTTATCTCAATGTCATTTCGATAGGCCAGGACGTTCTCAATTGTTGAACCAAAGTGCCTTTTAAGCTCTCTGAGTCCGTAGATTCGTTCCTCAATCTGTTCCAATTTGGAAAGATCTGTTGGAAGGCCATGAATATAATCACGAACAGTCCACGCCACCTCTTCTGCCTGATACGCCACAGTGTCCAGTTCTTTTACGGTCTTTTCCAAGGTGGGATCAAGGCCTGCCATATGTTTAAGGTCCTGCCTGCAGCTTGCCAACTTCTCCAGGATTGATCCTTTATCAGCATAGAGGATCCTGTAGCAGTTGTCTCCCAAGTTTCGCAGGGCCTCAGCGGCCTTTAATACCTTGAGTTCATGCTCAAGCCTTTCTTCCTCTCCCGGCTTGGGAGCAATTCCGTCAATTTTCTGCGCCTCCTGCCGGAGCCTGTCCACCTCTTCTGCTGCCTCTTCTTTTGCGGCCGTGGCCCTTTGGAGATCTGTTTGAAGCCCCTTAACCTCTTGATATAAGCTGGTTATCTGGTCCACTTTATGTCCAAGCCCGGAAAAGCGGTCCAGCCAGGGTCCGTGTCTCTTCCGGCGAAGGAGTTCCTGGTATTCGTGCTGTCCGGCAAGACTTGCCAGGCCTGATACAATTTGCCTCAGGTCCTGAAGGCTGACAATGGCCCCATTTACATATATTCTCCCCCTTCCGGTCTGCGGGACCGTCCTCCTTATGACCAGTTCATCGTCACAGGATATCCCCATATCCTCCAGTTGGCCCCGGATCTCGGGTGAGGCCTCAAACACTGCCTGCACCAAGGCCTGCTTTGTCCCGATCCTGATTTGCTGCAAATCAGCCCTGGCCCCCAGGATCAGTTTCAGGGCCTGAACAAGTAAGGACTTGCCTGCACCGGTCTCTCCTGTAAGCACAGTAAGCCCGCTTGACAAGCAAAGAGATACCTTTTTGAAGAGTATGAAATTTTCTAACCCAAGCTCTAAAAGCATGACTCTCTAGAACACAGAATATTTTGGTATAAACCACTGAGCCACTTGCAGCCAGACTTCCAGCACTCAAATAAATCTGGTATTTTACAAACGACTTCTTTTATTATATCTTGATAGCACATATGAACATCCGTTAAAGGCGTATCTACTCCGCTACCCTAAACGACAAATTATTATTACCTAAATTGAGCTATTAGCCTTTAGCGGTTAGCTATTAGTTTAATGATTACAGGATGTTTTACTATTACAAATTTTTGCCCATTGGGTGTTATTTCTAATTNNAGCTAATCGCTCAACTTAGGTATACCCTATGGTTCTGTTACTAACAACCTGGAGAAATGCCGGCCATGTTCAATTTTCATAAAATAGCAGAAAACCGGATCAGGGAAGCTATTGAACGGGGGGACCTTGACGACATTAAGGGTAAAGGCAAACCACTGGTCTTTGAGAACGACTCGTTAATACCTCCAGACCTTCGGATGGCATACAAGATGCTCAAAAATGCCGGTTTTGTGCCTCCGGAGCTCCTGAGTGAAAAGGAAATCAAGACTGCAACAGACCTGCTGGAAAGCCTGGAAGATGAACAGGAGCGTTACAGGCAGGTCCAGAAAATAAATCTTATGGTGACCAAGGCCAACATGTCACGCAAGAGGCCCATCAACCTGGAAAAGGATCAGATCTATTACCGAAAGGTAGTAGAGCGTACTACAGTCAGAAAAAAGTAGAGGATCATCTATCAAAACAGAGGGCCCTTAGCTAAGGAATTGTGTAATTTCTCAATAAGTCCGGGCAAATCATATTTTGCGACTATCCACTGGATTCCCGCCTTCGCGGGAATGACGATTGGGTGTGAGCGCC
>DFBQ01000173.1 GCA_002367355.1 Deltaproteobacteria bacterium UBA3076
CAGGACTCTAGGGTCATTGGTTCCGATAGCATCCACGCCCATATCAACATAAGGCTTCAAGAGATCCTGGTCATCAATATTCCATATAAACACCTTGAGGCCTTTCTTGTGGGCTATTTTAACAAATTCCCTATCTACAAAAGAGTATTTCATCACCAGTGCGTCTGCAGATGCTTGGGTGGCAATACATGCGTCCACAGGAGATCCCACAAGCAGCACGCCTGTTTTGATGCGGCTGTCCATCTCTTTTACAGTCTTTACGAGCCTGTGCCAAAATGAGATTACACAGGCTTTATCGAATAAGTTGTTCCGTATTATGAGATCGACAACCGACCTTTCCGTCCCCTCTTCCTTCAACTCAATGACCAGCATCACCCGCCTGTCAATCAAGTCGATGACTTCCTGAAGCGTGGGTATTGTTTCACCTTTGCCAGCATCCAGCCTCTTGATTTCCTGCACGGTATAACTGCTGACTGGGCCTGTTCCATTTGTGGTCCGGTCCACGGACGCATCATGTATCACAACCAGTTCTTTGTCTTTACTGAGGTGGACGTCGATCTCGACTGCATCCACCCCAATATCCATGGCCCGCTCAATGGAGAGTAAGGTATTCTCCGGCTCCAGGGCCGCGGCTCCTCGATGTCCCATGATCATCATTTTGAATATCCCCTAACCCGGATAAACCGGAACAGTGCCTTGACCTGTTTAGTAAGATTGAATACAGTTTGTTTCTTAAGGATGGTCAGATGTTGGATGACATTATCCCAAATTATACACCTTGATTAATTCATGCGACAGATTTTACTACAATACCTAAATCTGAATCAAAATGAAAGACGCCGGACATACTGCTGAGCAGATACCAGTATCTCTTACTATTGACGGACAGAGCATTGTTGCTCCTCCAGGCGCAACCGTGCTTGAGGCAGCCGCCAATGCCGGGATTAATATTCCACATCTCTGCCACCTGCCTGGGGCTGAGGACTCGAAGCGGCCCTGTCTCCTATGTCTGGTGGACGTGAATGGCGAGAGGTCCCGCGCCTGCCGGACGCAGGTTGCAGAAGGGATGGTGGTGGTGACCACTACTCCGGAGCTAAAAGCCCACAGGAAAGAACGTCTCCAGCAATTGGCATCTTACCACTATGGCGACTGCAAGGCCCCGTGCAACCTTACCTGTCCAGGCGGGATCAATGTACAGGGATATGTGAATTTTATTGCCATGGGCGAATATGGAGCGGCCCTTCGACTGATAAAGGAAAAAAATCCCTTGCCCGGCATCGTCTGCCGGGTCTGCCCCCGTTTTTGTGAGACCCGCTGCCGCAGGGTGCTGGTGGACGAGTCTATAGCCATCAACCACCTGAAGCGCTTTGTGGTGGATTATGCAAAAGGTCGGGATCCGGTCCCCGAGGCCCTGGCACCTGCCACAGGCCACAATGTCGCCATTATCGGCGGCGGCCCTTCCGGGCTTTCTGCAGCTTACTATCTTCGCAAGCAGGGTCATGCAGTCACCCTTTTTGAGGCTGAAGAAGAGCTGGGCGGCCTTGTGCGCTATGCAATTCCCAACTTCAAGCTGCCTAAAAAAGACCTGGACCACGAGATCATGTCTATCATTAATATGGGCGTCCATGTCAGGACCGGCAGGCGCTGGGGCAGGGATTTTTCCCTGCAGGATTTGCGGGATCAGGGATTCGAAGCAATTTTTATAGCAACCGGCATGGCCAGGCAGAGGTCCCTCAACATAGAAGGTGGCGAACTGGCCAGGGATGGGCTTAAATTTTTGCGTGAGATTAAGGCTGGCAAGACACCGGATTTGGGCAACAAGGTGTTGATCATTGGCGGGAGCAAAATCGCCATCGAGGCGGCCCGCTGTGCAAGACGGCTGGGGGCCAGGGATGTAATGGTGATCTATCCCAGGTCCAGGGTGGAGATGCCTGCCCAGGAGAGGAATGTTAAAGAAGCTGAGAACGAGGGGGTCCAATTCTTCCTGATGGCTATGCCTGTGGGCCTCTCCCGCCAGGAAGACCGGCTGCAAATGGAAATGGCAAGGACTGTCTTAGGTGAACCTGATGAAAAAGGGATCAGGCATCCTGTGGTCATGGAGGCGTCCCGGCTTATGTGGAACGGCGATACAGTCATAGCAGCGCTTGGCCAGGAGGGGGATGACTCTTTTAAGGATTTTGGCGAAATTGAGGCCAGGCTCAATCTTACTCCACGCAAGATCATTAAGGTCAGTCCCACCACAATGAGGACTAACGTAAAGGGTATCTTTGCCGGTGGCGAAGTGGCTACCGGGGCCCGTTCCGTCATACAGGCAGTGGACTCGGGCCGCAGGGCCGCAGAAGCAATCCACCTGGAGCTCACGGGCATGCCGGTGGCTCGTCCGGCAGACGGCCGGTTGAACTTCTCAAAAGGAAAACGTTTTGAGAATGTTGATATGCGAAATTTCGACGGTTACTCCATCCGAATGCGTGAAAGCATGCCGGTTCGTCCTCCGGAGCGGCGCATCGGTGATTTTGACGAGGTGGAGCTGGGATTCACCGAAGAGATGGCCTTACGTGAGGCAAAGCGGTGTCTGCAATGCGGATGTCCGGGCCTTTCCAAATGCACATACCGTGAGATGTGCAGAGACCATAAGGTTGATGCCTCAAAATCGCCCGATCGCCTCATTGCGCCTGTCAATACAGTCCATCATTTTATTACTGCTGATCCCAACAGATGCGTAATATGTCATCGGTGTGAACGAAGCTGTGAGTTCGATGCCCTTGAGCTGAATTATAAGGAAGATAACGGCAAAATAAGCGACATTATAATCAATCTTAATGATAATTGCGTTTCCTGCGGGGCCTGTGTCGACTCCTGCCCCACTGGCGCCCTTACAAAAAAATCGCTGACTGTGCCATTGCTGCCCGGGGAGGCTGAAACCGTCCGCAGCGTCTGTACTTACTGTGGAACCGGATGCAATATCGATCTGCATGTCAAACAGGATGTGCTGCTTGAGGTAAAGGCCGATCCCGGTCAGCCGCCGAATAACGGGGACCTGTGTGTCAAGGGTCGGTTTGGTTTTGATTTTTACCGCCATCAGGAACGTCTTGCCCATCCCCTGATCCGTGAAAACAGGGAGGAACCCTTCCGGCAGGCCGCATGGGAGGAGGTCCTTGATTTTGCAGCCAGGGGCTTTGGACGCATCATGGAACGGCACGGTCCTGATGCACTGGGCGTTCTTTCCTCTTCCCGGTGCGAAAATGAAGTAAACTATGTGCTTCAGAAACTTTCCAGAGTTGTCTTTAAGACCAATAACGTGGATAATTGCGCCAGGGTCTGCCACGCGCCTTCTGTGAGCGGATTGAGGATTGCCCTGGGCAACGGAGCCGCCACCAATTCCCTTGCAGATATCGAAGGGGCTGAGATATTGCTGATCTGCGGTTCTAACACCAGTGAGGCACATCCTGTAGTAGGCATGAAGGTCCGGCGGGCCCTGAAAAACGGTGCCAAGTTGATCGTCATAGATCCCCGGCGCACGGAAATGGCGGCATTGGCCCATATCTGGCTGCGGCTTGTCCCCGGTACCAATGTCCTGCTTCTAAACTCCGTCCTACATGTCATTCTGGCCGAGGGGCTGGAAAACAAGGACTTCATCAAGGCACGGACCGAAGGGCTGGATGCCTTGCGTGAACACATAAAAGACTATTCACCAAAGGCCATGCAGGCCCGGACAGGAGTTTCCCTTGAACTCGTGGAGGCCGCTGCACGCCTGTATTCTGATACTGATAAGGGAATGATTCTCTATGGCCTGGGGGTCACTGAGCACCGGAACGGCACTCAAGGGGTTATGGCCCTTGCCAACCTGGCCCTTGCTACCGGCAACATCGGTAGACCCAATGCGGGTATCTGCCCTTTGCGGGGCCAGAACAATGTCCAGGGCTCCTGCGACATGGGGGCGCTTCCCTATGTCTATCCGGGTTACCAGGACGTATCGGACAACAGAGTCAGGGAACGGTTAAGGCAGGCCTGGGGAGTGGAACTGCCTGCTAATCCCGGCCTTACCGAGCCGGAGATGTATGAAGCGGCCCGGCATGGAAAATTCAAAGGACTGTACTGTGTGGGCTATGATCCGGTGCAGACCCAGGGGAATACCGGCGCTGTGCGCCAGGCCTTTGAGGCCATGGATCTGGTAGTGGTCCAGGATATTTTCCTGACTGAGTCTGCAAAAATGGCCCATGTAGTGTTCCCGGCTGCATGCTTTTACGAAAAGGACGGCACCTTTACCAATGCCGAACGGCGGGTGCGCCGTATCCGCAAGGCAGTGTCACCGCCGGGTATGGCGCTGCCGGACTGGGAGATAGCCTGCCGTCTGGCCGGGGCAATGGGATACCATATGGCCTATGATGGCCCGGCCGGGATCATGGAGGAAGTTGCCCGCTGTACCCCGGTTATGGGCGGCATACACTATGACCGGCTGAATGGCGAAGGGCTCGTCTGGCCATGCCCGGACAGGGACCATCCCGGCTCCCCTATTCTTCATCGTGACACCTTTACCAGGGGCAAGGGACGGTTTTCAGTACTGCCGAATGTAGAGACCCTGGAGACGCCGGACGAAGAATACCCTTTTATATTGATAACAGGTCGCCGCCTGGTCCATTACAACAATAGTTCCATGACACTGCGCTGTGAAGGACTGCGCTGGCTGGCACCGGAGGAAGAAGTAGAGATCCATCCGGACGACGCCTCACTCGCAGGTATTGTAAATGGTGAAATGGTAATTGTACGCTCAAGACGCGGCGAGCTCGCAGTGCGGGCCAAGGTAACCGAGCGCAGCCGGCCCGGCTCAGTCTTTATGGCCTTTCATTTCCCGGAGACGCCTACAAATCTGTTGACCAGCCCGGGAGTTGACGAAATCGCACAGACACCGGAGTATAAGGTTTGCGCAGTTGCAATATCACATAAATGATTGAGCTATTAGCCTTTAGCGGTTAGCTATTAGCTTAATGATTACAGGATGTTTTACTATTACAAACTTAGTATTAGCTGTTAGCAGTTAATTTACTGCTGTTTTCCAAATAGGTTACTAATACCTAAAAGCTAAATGCTAATAGCTGTTCATCAAGGATTACCACACTAATCCGTGATAAACCATTTTTCAAAGCTAAATGCTAATGGCTAACAGCTAATCGCTCAACATAGGTACACGTCGTCTATCTGACGTTTTATAAAAACTGATTCAGGATTTATCAGGAGAACAAGACATGCTCGTTAAGCAATGGATGGCCACTGAGCCAATAGTCATAGATGAAGATATTTCAATAATGAAGGCCTGCCAGCTCATGAAGGAGCATAGTATCAGGCGAATACCCGTTGTTAAACAAGATCGCATAGTGGGGATTGTCAGCGACAGAGACATAAAGGATGCAGCTCCTTCAAAGACCGCGTCCATGGATGATCATGAGCTTTATTACCTGCTCTCTGAAACAAAGATCAAAGATATAATGACGCCCCATCCTCTGACTCTCAGGAAAAACGATTCCGTTGAAAAGGCCGCGGTGATAATGCTGGAGAACCGGATCTCAGGCCTGCCGGTCGTGAATGATAAGGATCAGGTAGTAGGCATGATCACCCAGACTGATATCTTCAAGGTCATGGTCAGTATAACCGGGATATATCGCAGCCCCATACAGTTAGCCTTTGACATTGAGGACCATCCCGGCTCCCTCAACAAGCTAGTTAACATAATTCGCTCCCACGAAGCGAGATTGGCAAGTGTCCTTACCTGCCAGGAGCATGTATCTTCCGGGAGGAGAGAGGTCTATGTACGGATCAGGGATATATCCGACAAGAAGCTTGAGACCTTGGTAGAGGAACTGAAGGAGAAATTCAATATCTTATATGTCATTCGTGAAGATATCAGCGAAATCCCCAAGAAGGTAAGGTAATGAAGGTTGGGGATTGAGAAACGCTGGGAAACATCTATCTAGTGCTTGAACGAAAACCATCCAAATTACAGTTTTCCTGTCAAGGTTGGCATCGACAACAATCTTCAAAACAACTCATCCTTCACGACGTTCGAGTTGTTTGGCTGCAAGCGTTGCTTCCGCCAGAATATCGTCCAGCTTCTTTGAGTCTTCTCCCGCTGGTTGACCTTAAACCAGATGGCGGAGTTGTTGGATAGGGACAAATCCGTTATTTCCGATGCTCTTCCGCTAGTACTTT
>DFBQ01000177.1:0-10689 GCA_002367355.1 Deltaproteobacteria bacterium UBA3076
GGCGCTCACACCCAATCGTCATTCCCGCGAAGGCGGGAATCCAGTGACTGGTACCCGGACTTATTGAGAAGTTACAATTTATCTCGTGACAGACCCTTAGAACAAGATTTAGTATTTTGCAAGTGCCTTTTAGAAATTTATCATTATAATATCAGTTTTAGTTGTCGCAATCCTTATTCAACATGGCTATCGTAACAGGACTAATATGAGGAACCTTATTGTAGGCATTTTTTCATGTCTCATCATTTTAGCACCGGCTGCTAATGGGCAGGATTTGGTAAAAATCTCTCAAAATAACATACCGCAGGCAAAAATTCAGGTAACTCATGAGGCGGTTTCTCCTTCATGGCAGCTGGTCTGGGATGAAGCCAGGGAAATGGTGAAAAAAAACGAACTGGATGGTGCTGTAGCCCTTTACAGAGAATTGTTAAGAGATCGCCAAGGTCTAATAGAAGCCAGATGGGAGCTGGCTTTAGTTTTAATGCGGTTAAATAAAGAAAGTCAAGTTATTCTTGAACTTGAGCATGTTGTGGAAGCCAGACCCCATGATATTCAAGCATTATTCATTCTTGCAGAACTTCTAAGCCGTTCAGGTCAGTGTGATAAAGCTGCCGTCATCTATAAGAATTTGGTGACAGAACTCAGTCTCCAGGGGGAAAATGTCCACGTTGCCAAGAATGAATTGCTGATTATCCCTGAAGAGTTGACCTTGGTAAAGGTCTTAGAGAGTCTTGCCCGTTGCATGGAATCCCAAAAAAAGTTTAATGAGTCTATAACATATCTTCAAAAGGCTTTAGCCATTGAACCTGACCGAAAAGATCTTGAGTTTAATCTGGCTTGTGGGTTTCTGCACTTAAAAAGAGCAAAGAGTTCCTTATCTCATTTCCAGAAATTGTTGCCTCAATATGAAGATGATCCGGTTTTTTTATCTAACTATGCAAAGGCCCTTTTAGCTGTGGGAGATCGAGATAAGGCCATTAGGACATTTGAGAGGTTTGTGGCACTTTCCAGCGACAATACCGGGGAAGATCACACAGATAATCTTATATGGGGTGTTAATGAGCTTATCTCCCTATATTTGATGGAAGGAGATGTTCAGCCAGCAATCAACGTCCTGGAGGATTTGAAGCATGGTCATCCGGAAATGCTTGATAAGCAGCTTTTGGCGACTTTGGGGCGTCTATATTTTGCCTCACGTAATTATCTTAAGGCCCTTGAGACATTCAGGATTTTTCTGAGAGAAAAACCTAACAATAAAATGGGTCTGCTGTTTATGGCCCGCGCGTATGAGCGCCTTCAGCTTTTTGCACCAGCCATTGCCATTTATGAGGAACTCTTACTTGTTGAGCCCGATCCGGGCATTACTATGCATTTGGTCGAGTTGCTTTTAGAGACTGAAAATTTTGATCAGGCAAGTTTTATAGTTACCGAGGATATGCATAGTGCGTTGGAAAATGATGTTAAGGAAAGAAAACTACTGTTAAAGGTCTATTTAGGGAACGAGGACAGAGAAGGTGTTGAAAGGCTTTTAGACAGGAAAAGCGATTTCTTTAAGGATGATGACATATTGACCTCATATGTTTCTCTTGCCACATCGATTGGTTATATGAATGCCCAGATGAAATTTCATTTATATGACGACGCTTTGTTTGCTTTGGCTGGCCGGGTTGAGGAAAGGAGAGATCTTCTGCAGGCTGGCGTGAAACTGCTTTTGGATCTTGGTCAACATGGTGTGGCTGAGAGGGTGTTAAGACACTGTTGGTCTGAGGGCCGGTCTCTGTGGTCTATTGATATGCTGATCGATAGTTACCTTGATATGAATATGCGGGAGGAGGCTGTTGTTTTGCTTGAAGAGGCACTATCTGTATATCCGTCTTCGGTAAGGCTTAAACTGAAGCAGGCCTATCTGCTTCTTGACATGGGTGAGACCGACATAGCAGGGGAAGTGCTTTTTTCAATTTGTTCAGGCAATAATTGGAAGTGGGGAGAAGAAAAAAGACTGTTGTGTGAAGGCTATGCCCTTGGCTTGGCAGGAAGATATGAAGAGGCACTCGATCTTTATGAGGAAATAATTCAACAGGCACCAAATCATCTGGAAGCACATAAAGGCAGATGGATTAATTTTACAGCCTATGGATTTGGACATGAGGCTGATGCGGAGGCGCTGGGTTTAGAAATAATTACAGGAATTGGGTGTTCAGATCTTTCATGCGATGGCAATAATGAAAGGTTGATTTCAATGCTTGTAACAAATGGGAGGTCGGTGCCGGCTCCCGGGGCCTACTTGAGTGGATTAGTGCGAAGTGAGGGATTGTTATCACCTAAGGAGATCCTTGTTTCCCCATTTTGTGAGACGGAAGGAGAGGCATGCCCCCTACTGCTTGCCTTATCCTATGAACATTTTGAAAATTTTTCAGAAGCAGTTGTGATGTGGCTCTCTTTTTTAAAAAGACACGAGACATACTGGCCTGGCTATGAACGTCTTGCTCGAATATACGAGGGCAGAGGTAAAGCAGGATGTGCAAAAAAATTACGTTTCACGGCGTGCAACAAAGTTCAACAGCTTCAAGAGTCTATTTGTTGCAGTGAAGATTCCGTTGATAAATCGGGTTTTTTAAGTGCAGGATTAATTTCGCAACAGGGAATTTGGGTTGACGATTTTGGCAATGTATCAGAATCCGCCTTTAAAAAGATTTGGGAGGTGGCTGGGCCTTCGGGCTCGTGGATATGGCAAGAACTTAATTGTTTGGCCCTTGAATACCGGGAGGCAATGTTATGCTCTGAGTAAGAAACCCAGAGAAAAAGAACCAGCCTGTTCAAAAAAAGATGAAGTTGTACCCTTTAGGCCCAGGATGAGAAAAAATGAGCGAAAAACGTCTTTCTAAAAGCGAGTGGAAACGCCTTGAAAAGGATCTATGCCGTAGCCGAAGATCTGTTTGGTCCCAGCTTACAGCCAAAGATCGAAAAAGGGCCCTTTTGTATTCAGATAAGTATAAGGACTTTATAAGTAAGGCAAAGACCGAACGGGAATCTGTTAATATCATTGTAAACATGGCGCAGGAGAGAGGTTTTGTGCCGTTTGAACAGGCCGGGCACGGTTCCAATCGGTTCTTGTGGACCTTTAGGGGGAAGGCGGCTGCCCTGGCCGTAACAGGTAAGACACCTGTCGATGATGGGGTCAGGATCATCGCTTCACACATAGATGCACCCCGTTTGGACCTGAAACAGAATCCCCTCTATGAAGATCTGGAAATGGCCTTTTTAAAGACACATTATTACGGAGGAATCAAGAAGTTTCACTGGGTAGCCCGTCCTCTCGCTATCCATGGCCTGGCATTGAAAGGAGACGGGAGCGCAATCCCTATTGAGTTTGGTGAGGATCCTCATGATCCTGTGCTTACAATAAATGATCTTTTGCCACATCTTGCCCGTAAGGTGCAGGGTGAGAAAAAGATTTCAGAGGCCATACCGGCAGAGAAGCTTAATGTGTTGATAGGGGGTTTACCTCTTTTAGGCCCTGAAGACCTGAAGGATGGCGTAAGATTACGTATTTTAAGGATTCTGAACGAAAGATACGGTCTGGTGGAAGAGGATCTAATAAGTGCGGAGCTGGAAATTGTCCCTGCAGGTGGTTCAAGGGATGTGGGCCTGGACGGGGCCTTTGTAGGTGGTTATGGGCAGGATGATAGATCCTGTGCATATGCCTCTCTTTACTCCATCCTTGAACTTAATGAACCTGAACTTAATGAACCCCAAGTTACCTCAGTCGCCCTGTTTCTTGACAAGGAGGAGATAGGTAGTGACGGAAATACAGGGGCCAAATCCAGTTTTTTTGAGGTGGTGTTGTATGATCTCATGCGGAACGGAGGGCTTCAAATCGAGGCGGATAGCCTTGTACGAATGCTTATTGCATCCAAGGCCATTTCGGCGGATGTTACAGCAGGGATAGACCCTGATTATAAAGAAGTCCACGAAGAACATAATGATGCACTGATCGGACACGGGGTTTGCCTGACGAAATATACCGGCTCAGGAGGGAAGTATTCAGCAAATGATGCTCATGCTGAATATGTTAACTGGTTGAGGCGCGTTTGGAACGATGCCAAAGTAGTCTGGCAGGCCGGAGAGCTGGGAAAGGTGGACGAAGGCGGAGGCGGTACTGTGGCCAAGTATCTTGCTCAGCGCGGCCTGGATATTGTCGACGCAGGACCTCCACTGCTCAATATGCACTCGCCCTTTGAGGTTGCACATAAAACCGACCTGTTTATGACCTATAGGGCGTTTGATGCTTTTTATAAGGCAGATGAGTGATTTAGTGATTTAGTGATTGGGTGATTGCATGAAAGCCATAGATCCTTCTTTTAGTGTATTGGATGAATATTTTACTCATGGAAGGCTGCTTGAGCAAATCGAGCGCTGTGGACGGGTCTGTTACAAGAGTGAAGACCGGATATCTCCGGAGTCAGCCAGGCCTTTTATCAAAGGAATAATAAAACGGGGTCATGAATCAGTGCTTGAGATGGCCCAGGTCGTGCTGGAGATAGGGGTAGACAGTGAACTTACCATGCACAAGTTTTTTGAGAGGATACCAAGGTTCTGCCGGGTAGATAAGCTGGAACGGAAGCAGTACCTCCTGTCTGGGAATCCAAGGGTCTTTAGGGACCTTGCCCGGCATCACCGTGGTCTGAAGGTTGTGAAGGCTGTATTGAAAAAGCTTACAGAGTTCCATCCTGTTTTATTTGAGGATCTGGTTCCACGGTTTGGCTGGGTACCGCAAGATGGTATTGTTGTTCGTGTGCTGCCTTCGGAGGAAATTGAAAACCTGCCTTTGGAACAACTTGTCAGGCACCGGACACTTCTGGTTCATCTAATAATTAACCGGGCAGTTTCCCATGAACTGGTGCGCCATAGAGTTGCTTCATACCTACAGGAATCCCAGCGTTATTGCAGATATGGTAAAGCCCGTTTTGGGGGCGAGGTAGTGTTTATCAGGCCTTGTTTTTTCAAGGAGGGATCTGATGAATACCGGTTATGGTTAGATGCAATGTCACAAGCAGAGGGAATTTATCTTAAACTTCTTAAGACAAGCTCTCCCCAGGCTGCTCGTACTGCGCTGCCCAACTCCTGCAAGACCGAGATCATGGTCCATGCTACCCTTGAGGAATGGATGCATATTATGCGTCTCAGGACGTCAAGGGCCGCTGATCCTTCAATGCGGGAGATCATGTTGGCTCTTCTTCCTGAATTTGAAAAACGTTTTTCAGCAGTATTCGGACCTATAAGAGATTCCCGCAGCTCAGAAAATTAAAGGACCTATCTATATGCAGTTCAAAACCGATTTTCTTATCATAGGGAGCGGGATAGCCGGGCTGAGTCTCGCAATAAAACTCGCCCCGCTGGGACAGGTAACCGTGGTCACGAAAAAGACCGAATCCGACACGGCTACAAATTTGGCTCAGGGCGGCATAGCCTGTGTCTTTGGTGCTGATGATAGCTTTGACCTGCAACAACAAGATACGCAGCGCGCAGGAGACGGTCTGTGTCACGAAGATATTGTCAAAATAATAGTCAGCCAGGGCCAGGACCGTATAGCGGAGTTAGAAGACCTTGGATTGGAATTCAACAAAGAATCGCACAATTCGGATGTGCTGGATCTGGGAAGGGAAGGTGAACACTCTCGCCGCCGCATAGTGCACGTTGGGGATTTTACCGGGCGGTCCGTGCAGAGGGTCTTGATGGATAGTGTCGACAGGTTGCCTTCTGTTGAAGTCTTTGAAGACTATGTTGCAGTTGACCTCATAACCGAAAGCATGATCAAGGCATATTCGCCCGGCAGCAAGGAGAAGGAACGTTGTCTGGGGGCTTATCTGCTGGAAGTAGCGACAGGTAAAATCCACACTTTCCTGGCCCCTATAACAGTGCTCGCCACGGGCGGGTGCGGCAAGGTTTACCTGTATACCAGCAATCCTGATGTGGCCACAGGTGATGGTATAGCTGTAGCGTACCGTGCAGGAGCCAGGATTGCCAATCTGGAATTCGTGCAGTTCCATCCCACGTGTCTCTATCATCCAAAGGCCAAAAATTTTCTCATATCAGAAGCGCTCAGGGGAGAGGGCGCCAGGCTGCTGGACCCTGAATACAGGCCCTTCATGGAGAAATATGATCCTCAGATGAAGGAGCTTGCCGGAAGAGATATAGTCGCCAGGGCCATAGATACTGAATTAAAGAATAGTGGAAAGGATTGTGTATATCTGGATATTAGTCACCGTTCTGCTGATTTCATCCGGGAGCGTTTCCCAAATATCTATGAGACCTGTCTGGGCTTTGGGATCGATATTACAAAGGAGCCGATACCGGTTGTACCGGCGGCCCACTATATGTGTGGAGGGGTAATTACTGATAGCCACGGAGAGACAGACCTTGAAGGCCTTTTCGCTTTGGGAGAAACTGCATGTACTGGTCTGCATGGTGCCAATCGGCTTGCGTCAAACTCCCTTCTTGAAGCCCTTGTCATGGCTCACCAGGCTTTTCTAAAAATCAGTGAGATATTCCCCGGTTTGAAGAAAAAATCATTTCCACAGGTGCCCCCCTGGGAAACCAAGGGAGCTGTGGATTTAAAAGAAGCGGTTCTTATCTCTCATAATTGGGATGTAATTCGACGCCTGATGTGGAATTATGTCGGCATTGTCCGCAGCACAAAAAGACTTAAACTGGCCAGACAGCGCCTATCACCGATTCTTGAAGAAATCCGACAGCACTACTGGGAATATATCCTCACCCGGGATTTTATAGAACTGAGAAACCTCGCACAGGTTGCGGAGCTCATCATTATTGCAGCCAGTCAGCGAAAGGAGAGCAGGGGGGGGCACTTCACCATAGACTATCCCTACAAAGACGACTGGAACTGGCGTAGAGATACAATTATTCAACTGTTTCGGAAGGAAACGTGAATACAGGCAAACCACGGCTTTCAGGTCACAGAGTCTGGGGGTTTGCCGTCCTTATTTTGATTCTTATCTTCTGGCTTTGCTGGACCTGGAGGCATGAGCTATGGTCTCTCTGGGGTGGTCTATTACAGGCATTTGAACACAGAGAGTCAATACGGGCGTACATTCTCTCTATGGGTCATTTGGCGCCTTTTGCCTATACTGCACTACAGGCACTTCAGGTCGTGATATCTCCTATCCCCGGCGAGGCAACGGGTTTTATCGGGGGTTTTCTATTTGGGAAGTGGGCAGGTTTTTTTTACTCAACACTCGGTCTTACCCTGGGGTCTGTAATTGCTTTTTCCATATCTCGTCAGTTTAGGCGTTTAGTAAAATTATGGTTTCTCCGTTCTCGTTTATACGGCAGGTTTGAGCATCTTGTCGAGCACCAAGGGCTTTTCATCTTCTTTATATTGTTCTTGTTTCCTGGATTTCCAAAGGATTTTCTTTGTTATCTTCTGGGACTGAGCCGTATGCCATGGTTGGCTTTTCTGGTTATAGTCATGCTGGGCCGTATGCCCGGAACACTGGTGCTGACACTACAAGGGGCCAATACATATGATAAAAATATAGAGGGCTTCCTAAGTATTCTGTTTTTCACCCTCCTGGTATTGATACCCAGCTTGTACTACCGGGAGCGAATCTATCAGTGGGTGGAGACACATAGCCTTAAGGAGTGACTTAAATGCGGCAGGCTTTCCTTGATTGTTTCTCCGGGATCAGCGGAGATATGTTTTTAGGGGCCCTGATTGATGCAGGGTGGCCTGAGGAAGAATTAATGTCCCTTCCGGAGAAGCTGGGTCTTGAGAATACAGCAGTTGAGGTCCAGGGAGTTAAAAGGAAAGGCATAAAGGGCATTCAGGTCAAGGTCTCCGGACCCGGGCCCCATCCATTCAGGAACCTGCGGGATGTGGATGCAATTCTTGAAAGATCTGATCTGCAACCCGGGATAATTCGGCTTTCCCTGAAGGTATTTAATCTCCTTGCCCAGGTTGAGGCCAAGGTGCATGGCTGTTTATTAGAAGAGGTCCACTTCCATGAAATTGGGGCTGTGGATACATTAGTAGACATTGTGGGGACCATTAGCGGCTTAAACTATTTTTCTGTTGGAAAGATTTGTTGCTCACCCATTCCTGTGGCCAGGGGATGGATAGATTGCGAACACGGCAGACTGCCTTTGCCTGCCCCTGCCACTGCTGAGTTGTTAAAAAATGTACCGATTTATGGGGTGGATGGAGAGTGGGAACTTGTTACACCAACCGGTGGTGCCCTGATAAAGGGGCTGGCAGATCATTTCAGGACTTTTCCTGAAATGAAAGTGGAAAAAATCGGATATGGGGCGGGTTCAAGGGATATTCCTCAATGGGCCAATCTCCTTCGTATCTGGCTGGGTGAAGACCGGTCATCAAAAAAGGAATCAGTTGTAGTGGAACTAAGGAGTTATATTGATGATATGAACCCTGAGTGGTTTGAGTATCTGATGGAGCGCTTGTTTGATGCAGGTGCCCTGGACGTTGTAATGTGTCCGATACATATGAAAAAGAATCGTCCAGGTGTTGAGATTACAGTCTTGACCACACCTGGTCATGAACATAGCCTTAGTAAGATGCTTTTTGAGGAATCCACTACTTCAGGGATACGCCTGAACAGGTGTCTGAGGTATATTTTGCCTAGAAGGAATGGTATGGTTCCAACCAACTGGGGTAATGTGCGAGCCAAATTGATCACAAGGCCGGACGGTCGGTCCACAATTTCTCCTGAGTACGAGGCCTGCAAAGAAGTAGCACGCCGGTTCAATGTCCCCTTAGGTACGGTTTATCAGGTTGTGAGCCGGATATCAGTTGAAGATTTCATAGATGAAGAAGGATCTGTCGTGCCTAAAGATTCAGGCGCTCACCCTTAATTTTGGCTCCTGCAAGTGGCTTCCAAGACTTTGAATTTCAAAGATAGATTAGTCCTATTTCTGGCAAGCGGACTATTTCTGGGGTTGATCCCCTTTGCCCCGGGTACATTCGGGAGTCTCCTGGGCATTCCTCTCCACTGCCTCTTCAGTCATCTTCCAATTTTCCTGGAAATATGTTTTCTTGGATTTGTTATCCTGATATCTGTATGGATCTCAGGCAGGGCAGAGCTTTTACTGGAAAATAAAGATCCATCTCAAATAGTGATAGATGAAGTGGTCGGCATGGCAGTGGCGCTTGCGGGCGCCCCACTTGAACCTTCTTTGATTATAGTTGCTTTTATGTTTTTTCGTTTTTTTGACATCTGGAAGCCTTTTCCAGTAAGTTATATAGATAAATCTTTTCCCGGGGGATGGGGTATTGTGCTTGATGATGTTGCAGCCGGCGTTATGGCAAATTTGGCATGGAGACTGTGGGATTTAGGCACTTATATTTTTTCTTGAGTCTTATAAAAGATGCCGAAACTTCTATACTCTCAAGGTAATTAGTCATGCATGGTGAGATTATAGCTATAGGAGATGAACTTGTATCCGGCAAGGTATTAAATACCACTGCCAACTTTGCAGCTAATAAGCTTTTTGCTGCTGGTTGCCAGGTGACCCGGATCACATCCATTGGTGATGATCCCGATGATATTGAAGAATGTCTGCTGGCAGCAATAAAGAGATCAGAATACGTTATCATCACCGGCGGGCTTGGTCCGACTACTGATGATATAACAAACGAGGTGACAGCCAAGGCCTTAGGGCGTCCCCTGGTCCTGAATGAGATGATTATAGAGAAGATCAGGAGGGCGAAACAGCGGTTTGTCAATCCTGTTTTTTTGCGGGAAAAGTTGGCGTGGTTACCTGAAGGTGCTGAAGTCCTGAATCCCGAAGGTCGTGCCGCAGGATATCTCCTGGTCCACCAGGATACCCCCCTTTTTTTTCTGCCCGGAGTGCCTGGGGAGTTGGAAGATCACATGATCCAGAGGGTTATTCCCAGGCTTAGCAAATTTATTTCCAAAAAAATATATATAAGACAGCAGACCTTCAAAGTCTTTGGCCTGTCGGAGACAGAGATAAACGCCCTTTTTGAAAAGCTGGAATCCAGCCGGGATGGCTTGAGCATTGGTTATTATCCCAACTTCCCGGAAGTTAATGTAACTGCCACTGTAAAGGGCTTGAATCCGGAAAAAGTTACTGAGATTTTTCATATGGCATGTAACACCATAAAACAACTCCTGGACAAACATGTAGTTGCCGTTAATGAGGAAACTCTTGAGGAGATAGTAGGTAGACTTCTGCTGGAAAAAGGTGGTGTTCTTTCCCTTGCGGAGTCCTGTACAGGTGGTCTGGTAAGCCAACGGGTGACCGGCATTCCCGGCAGTTCCGGGTGGTTTGAAAGGGGAGTAATTACCTATAGCAACAAGTCAAAGGTAGATCTCCTTGGGGTCTCCCGCGAGACATTATCCCTCTATGGCGCAGTGAGTTCCCAGACTGCCGTTGAAATGGCAGATGGTGTAAAACGCTCGGCCGGTACAGGCTATAGTCTTGCTATTACCGGTATTGCCGGTCCATCTGGAGGTACTACTCAAAAGCCTGTGGGCACAGTCTATATTGCTTTATCAACTCCTGAACGGACAGTAGCCGAGCAATTCCGTTTTGCCGGAACAAGACACATGATACAGACATTGGCAGCGGAAACAGCTCTTGATTTGCTGAGGCTGTATTTAAGTTATGGGCATCCTTCATATCAAGCCA
>DFBQ01000177.1:10781-17633 GCA_002367355.1 Deltaproteobacteria bacterium UBA3076
AAAAGTGTAAACTACAAAATGAAGGATGCCAAGTTATGGTACGTACTTTCCTGGCAATAGACCTGCCGGGCACACAGCGTAAGATACTTGAAGAACATCAGGGCCGGTGGAAGTCCACCAAGGCGGATGTGAGGTGGATCTATCCGTCCAATATGCACCTGACACTCAAATTCCTGGGTGAAATTCAGGAATCAAGCAAGGAGAGCGTGATAGCTGCCTACAAAGACGTCTGTTGCCTTCACAGGGGTTTTTCTTTGTTTTTAAATGGTACAGGCATCTTTCCAAACCTTAGACGGCCCCGGATACTGTGGATCGGAATCGGAGGTGAAACAGATCTTCTGTGCAAACTGCAAAACAGCATTGAAACAGCCCTGGAGGAAAAGGGCTTTCCACGGGAAGACCGTGCCTTTACGCCTCACCTGACTGTAGGCCGAGTCCGCTCTCCCCATAGGCTTTCAAGGCTTCTTGAGGTATTTTTAAAGGATAAAATCGTAATTGAGCCCTTTACAGTAGAAGAAGTAATAGTATACAAAAGCCGGCTGACTCCGCGTGGACCTTTATACAGTTCTCTGGCCAGATGCCCCTTATGGACTAATGAACATCGAACATCGAACGTCCAACATCGAATATTGAATGAGAAAAGATGAAGAAACAGAAACAGCCGTTGAATGTTCGGTATTGGATATTCGTTTTTTATTCGACGTTGGACGTTGGACGTTCGATGTTCGACGTTNNGACGTTCATCTTTCAATGTAACCTCTGAACTGTTATCTTATCTTACCTTACCTTACTTTACCTTATGCAGGCCGCCTTAATCTGTTTCAGATCTGTATCTCCCCTTAAGACCTTTTGTATGCCGTCCTGTTTAAGGGTCAACATTCCCTGTTTCATGGCATGCTCCCGTATCTCTCCCACAGGACGTTTTTCCTGTATAAATTTCTTGAGACCATCATCTGGCACCAGTAGTTCGTAGATTGCAAGCCTGCCTCTGTAGCCGGTCTTGTTGCAATGTTGGCAGCCCTTTGGCCGATAAAGTGTTATTTCATTTAGGTCTGATAACTTTAGGGGTTGAGTTGGATGAAACCCATACTCGTGTATAATATGTTCTTTCTCGTTGTCATCAGGCTCGTAAGCCTCGCGACACTTGGGACAAAGTCTTTTTACAAGTCTCTGTGCCAAGACCCCCAAGAGGGCGTCAGCAAAGTTGAATGGGTCCATTCCCATTCCTAAAAGCCTTGTAACTGTCTCGGGGGCGGAATTGGTATGGAGGGTTGAAAAGACCAGGTGACCTGTCAGGGATGCCTCTATTGCGGTTGTGGCTGTTTCTTCGTCTCGAGTTTCGCCGATCATTATCACATCCGGGTCTGCCCTTAAAAAGGCCCTGAGGACCCGGGCAAAAGTCAGGCCTATACCGGGTCTCACCTGCACCTGACGCAATCCATCCTGCATGATTTCTACAGGATCTTCGGCTGTCCAGATTTTTCTGTCCGGCCGGTTTATATAGCCTAGCGCAGCATGCAGGGTAGTTGTCTTTCCTGACCCGGTAGGACCAACCACCAATATAAGCCCGTAAGGCAACCGCAAAAGCTGTTTTACCTGCTCCATGTTTTGATCAAGGAGCCCTATGCGATCAATCGGCATGGCCTCGGAAGAGGCCAGTAGCCTGAGTACGATATCTTCGTTGCCTTCAGTTGTGGGAAGTGTGGCTACACGTAATTCCAGGGTTTTACCGGAGCGAGTCTTGAACTTTATTTTTCCGTCCTGAGGCAGGCGTTTCTCGGCAATGTCAAGGTTGGACATGATCTTGATTCTGGAAATCATGGCCCGCTTGTAGTTATATGGAATGGTCTGATAATGCATGCAATCGCCATCAATCCTGAAACGCACCAGGGCTCCCCGTTTGCCTGTCAGGGATTCAATGTGAATATCAGAGGCCCGGCGCTGATAGGCATCCTCTATGGTTTTATTGGCTATCTGTACTACTACGCTATCAGAATCTGATGCTAAGCCACTATCCTCTTCCTCGAACTCCGTATCCTCATCAACAACTTCCAGTTGCTCAAACACGTCATCATCAGATCCACCTACGGAATATTTCCCATAGAAATAGTCTATGAATCTGTTGATATCTTCTTTTAGGGAAACTGCAAATTGAAAGTTTTTGGCCTTAAGGGTCCTTCTTATATTGTCTATTTTTGCTAAGTCATGGGGGTTATCCAGTGCAACTATAAGGGTTCCTGATTTTTCGCGAATCGGAGCACAGGAGTTGGTCCTGAAAAAATGTTCTTTGATACCGCGCACGCAAGATGGTGTGGTTCCTACTTCCAATTCGTCAAATTCCACAAAGGGGCATCGATAGTATTCGCCGAGGGAACGGCCAAGCTCTGTCTTGTCTATGCCAAACTGACTTAGCAGGATACTTTCCATGGATTTCTTTCCCTGTTTGGCCAGTTCTTTGGTCCTGTTGAGTTGTTCTTCAGAGAGGAACTGGTTACGAATCAGATAATAGAACCGGCCATATTTCTGAGCTGTTTGGGAAAGTTCCTCAAGCCTCTGTTTGGCGTTTCTAAAGGAGGGATCAAGGCGGATAATTTGTTCCAGAGCCTCAATGGCCTTGGGCACCGCGCCGGTTCGTTCATGGGTAAGTGCCAATTGATATAGTACATCCAGCCGTTCATCCTTGGACAGTTGCGTGTCCTCAAGGGCCTCCTGTAAATATTCAAGGGCCTCAAAAGGCATATCCAGCCGCAGATATGATTCTCCAATTTTCGATCGAATTATTCCCGGCCTGTATCCTGCTTCAAGTAAGGTTTTAAGCTCCTCTATGGCCTCTGAATGAAAGCCCGCATCCATCAGGCCTATACAACCGTTGAATTTATTATCCTGATATTCTTTAAGGTCTTCAGGTTTGAGATCTTCAAGGCTGGTAGTGGAATCCGTTTTCCCTGACAGGACTGTTTCCATGCCATCAATCTGAAGTCCTTTCAGGCGGGATTCTACTTCAGTATGGAAGGGGTGGGACTTATCACCTGTCAGTTTCAGAAGCTCTAAATAAATACGACGAGCTTCTTCACTGAGACCTTGATTATAGTAAAGATCGGCTTCTGCCAACCTGGTTTTAATTAAATTGTCCGAAGTTGAATTGAGATTATTCATTTGTCAGTGTATTTAAGAGACTTTCCAGCGTTGCCACGGATATTTGTTTGTTCTCTATCTTCAGGTTGCCAATCCATGGTCCCATACTTTCTGCGGACGGTTTCCATGGACACTCAGGTGTTACAGAAATGGTCTTTAACGGGGTGTCCAGCATAAGGACCAGTCCTTTGTCCTCACGACATAGGACTAATACAGTCGGATTGTCTGAGGGCTGAGAGTAGCTGAAAGATGAAATCGATTTTTTTAGTACTGGGAACTCAAATTTTATAAGCTGTGATTCTTTCTGATTCGACAATTCCCCCTGCATCAATGGCTGAAGCTTTGTCCATGGCCAGGTCTTGAGCTTTTTTAATTTAAAAATTTTCAGCCTATTAAGTCCTTTTTGGGCCCACCAGGGGGCGGTCCCGGCAAACGCTACATCTTCAGGAGCAAATGCCACTTGCTTTTGGTCCCATTGGGCAACTACAAGTTTATGCCATGGGCAAGAAATGCTACTTGATGGTGTTTTTTCTTTTTTATCAATTTCTATGGTGATATCTTCGGTTCGTTGAGCAGCATAATCACGCACATCAACAGATGGCTCGTAATCGCCGTTTAAGGCCTTTTCCAATATTTCCTTTTGTTTTTCAAGACTGCTTTTAATATTTTGATGAAAATGATGTAGTCTTTCCATCCCCGGAGTTCGGGCAAGGAGTTTTTCAATTGGTAAAATATAACCTATACAGTCATCAAGGACTTTGATATGGGATTTGACTGCATCTACAAGCACCAGGGGTTCAGAAAAATCCGGCTCAAGATCATTAACATCCTCAACAAGGCGTTCTGAAACCGCCTCATCGGACACTTCGTGGGCAACCTCAGACACTTCCATGTCTATAGCTGATTTAAGATCCTTCTTGGCGGATATCAAGAGTTCCTCTTTAGCCTTTGGGTCCTGCTCCTCGTTCCAAACAACTTTTTTTAAAGTATCAAGACCTTTCTGCAGGGCTTCGGGCCCGGAAGTGGGCATTTTTTCGGGACGGTCCGCTATTCCTTCAAGGGTCCTTATCATAAGATTGAGCAGTTCGTGGAGATTTTTGTCTGCCTCTATCTTTGGATTTTTCAGGATTGTCTCTACCAGGTTTTTTGCTGATACTACTTGTGTCTGGGTGACCTCCCACTCCAGGGTCAACAACAGTTGATTGAGTTGGCTGAAGTGTTGTTCCAGATTGACAGCCTCAGTCTCTTCCTCTTCAAGCTCCAGATCCAGCCCTGAATCTAATTCCAACATTTTTTCGTCAGTGGTAATTTCTGTCTGTTCAGCAGGAGCTTCCATCTCTATGGTATCTGAGAGCTTGATTTCTTCAGAATGCTTTTCTCCCTGACCTACAACCTGAAAAGACGGCCTCTGATCTGTTTTGTCTTGCGATAAATCCTTTACTTCACTAGTTAAAGGGTCTATTTCTATCTGTCGTGATGCACTAAATAGTTCGTCAATAGTACTTTCTATGTTTTTAGTGAAATTTTCGGGATCAGGGATTTTTTGTGTCTGATCCATGGTTATTCTCCTTGAGTATTTTTTATCTCAACAACCTGCCTGAGAGTATTTCCTCTAACTTGTTAAAAGATGCTTTGTTGCCACATAGTGGATGGTCCTTTTACTTATTTCCTTCAGGGTTTCAAAGACTCCTATGCCTTTAGTGGCTGTTGTTTCAAAAATTTTAGTCTTAAGTTCTCTGTTCAGATCCGTTTCAAGCTCTTCTTTAGTCAGTGTGGGTATGGATGTCGGCAATAGATCACATTTGTTGAATTGAAGAATAATCGGGATTTCTTCCAGAGTTAGATTACGTTCAAGAAGATTGCGGTGCAGATCTTGGAGGCTTTCTATGTTTTTTTCATGGCGTATCTTAAGATAGTCGGCAACAAAGACCAGGCCATCCACACCCTTAAGAACCAGTTTCCTGGTTGCTTCATAAATTGTCTGACCAGGAACGGTGTAAAGCTGGATTCTTATATCAAAGCCATTTATTTTCCCCAGATTTAAAGGAAGGAGGTCAAAAAAAAGCGTCCTCTCTCCTTTTGTCTCAATGGTCAGCATTTTGCCCCGGGCTTGATTACTCATGGCATTATATATGTAGAGCAAATTAGTAGTCTTTCCGGATCGTCCGGGACCGTAGTAGATTATCTTGCAGTGTATTTCCCTTTTGCTGAGATTTATTAGCGCCATATTTAATTATTTTTGGCCAAATGCCTTTTCTATAGTTTTTGCCAATTGTGCTATTCTTAACCTGATCAAGCCCAGAGAGACATTGTCTCCGAAAATTGTTACCAGAATTAAGTCAGTGCTTATTCGTGCAACGTGTATGCTGTCTTTTTTCCCTTTGTGAAACAGGAGTGCAAAGTCATCTTCTCCTATCAGTTTTGCAATCTGTGAAGTAACGCCAAAGTTAGCTGCTGCCAGCGCAGCAATAGATGTAGTGTCCAGATCGTTGATTTTGTGCCCACAAGCAACTACTATATTGCCCGCTTCATCAATCAAGAGCACAGTATTAACGCCTGCCTTAATAAGGGTATTTTCTATCTGTGTTTTGGTTTCTTCCAGGACTGAGGCGGTCAGCACTAAATCAGCCACGGCTTAAACTTCCCCCCAAGGCTATTATTCTGTATCAAAGACGCACAAACTCTCAACTGAGACTCCTGAATTTAAGGCTCTAATGCCTTTATCGACCAGATCATTTAATATGTTAAGGATTTCTGTGGCGGGTCCATTTTTTCTGATCGCAGTATTACCTCAAGACATTAAACTCAGCGGTCGATATACAACTTATAGATAGATCGGGGTGTTGGATTCCAGGGAGAGCCAGGGGATATTATGAATCAGTTAGATCAGGAAATTTGGCGGAATTTTGTTGTTGAAGTCGAGGGAAACCTCCATGAGATAGAATCAAACCTGTTGCTATTCGAACAGGAGTCTCACAACTCTTCTCTTCTGAATGAATGTTTTCGTAATATGCAAAGTATAAAAGGTGCAGCGGACCATGTGGGCCTTGAACAAATAGCCACACTTGCTCATAGTATGGTAAATCTGTTTGATAAGGTCCGTCAGGGTAGTTTGGTCTTTACAGAAGATGTTATTAACCTGGTTTTTTCAAGGCTGGATCGATTGCAGAAGCTGGTGCAAGAAGTAGCAGAAAAGAATGCGGCATTCAGCAGTGTATCAGAGAATGTTGAAGATCAGAACGCCATACTCTTTGATTTACGGTCGGAGAAGGTCGATTCTGACGCACGTGAAGCAACTCCAGGCCATGATTCAGGATTATCGAATCGACAGGCCTGGAATGCGATAAAGGCTACGGACAGAGCAATTACTCCTTTGTTCTCAAAAGAGATATCCGAGCCTCTGGCCAATGTGCCTGACTGGCCTGAGGAGAAATGGTTGTCTGCCAGTCAGGATGCAATAAAAAGCCTAAGGGCGTTTGTAAAATACATGGATTACGGTGAGGTAGCGGCAGCTCTTGACGAGTGGGAAGAGAGACTGGTCGAGGCCCTTTCAACAAGCTACGGCAGCAATAGTTTTGATCCGGGTCCACTGAGACAGATATGGTTGAGACTGGTAGATCTGCTTCCCGGGCTTGTTGGTGATAAGATGATCGAAACTGGAAATTCGAAATCCGAAATTAGGTAACGCACCTACATCTTTGTGTTTTTCCCAATTTC
>DFBQ01000177.1:17685-20691 GCA_002367355.1 Deltaproteobacteria bacterium UBA3076
GGCTTGATATGAAGGATGCCCAAATTTCATTGCCAAAATATAATTCCAACATTCCAATTGGGGCGAAGCCCCTAAGTTCTATCTGTGAATATCTGCGAAAATCTGCGTCCTGTTTAACTTAAGAGGTCTCTCATCTTTTTGGCAAGGCTCTCGGCATCAAGGCCCTGAACGCGATACAGGTCATCCGGCTTGCCTGAAGAACCATAGTGTGTCACTCCCAGAGTGAGGAGCTGCTGAAGTACGCCTGCCGCTATAAGTTCCTGCGCCACTGCGGCCCCCAGACCTGTGCAGACTACATGGTCTTCAACCGTTATGAGGGGCCCTTTCTTAGCTGCCTCAAGTATTGATTCTTTGTCTATGGGCTTGAGAGAGGCCATGTTGAGCACACCTGTCGACAGGCCCTCTGAGTCAAGAATTGACCATGCTTCAAGAACATGGGATGTGGCTGGGCCATAGGTAAGAAAAGTGGCTTTATCCCCCTTTCTTAACCAGTCTGCCCGCCCGGGCCGAAACACATAGTCTGCATCGAAAAACGGTCTCCCATCCCCTGTGGTAATAATTGACAACTTGGACCTTCCCATACCCACAAAGACATTGCCCGGATTGGTGGCCATATAACGGATTATCCTGTCAGTTTGATTTGGATCTGCCGGCATGAATATGGAGAAGCCAAAGAGGTTGTTGAAAAGTCCCACATAGTCAAGACTCTGATGAGTCGGGCCATCTTCTCCCACGTCCAGTCCTACGTGAGTAGACACAATTTTGAGGTGGGTTTCGTTGAGGTCATTTAAACGGTGCTGGTTGTAAGTCTCTGCCGCGGTAAAGACCCCAAAGGTGCTGAAGAAAGTGACTAATCCCTCCCTGCTCACTGCTCCGGCGCAGGTAGCTGTGTGGTGCTCCTGTATGCCTGCCTCTATGAAGGCGGTGGGGGAAACATTGTGAAACCCCTGCATTTTTACTGATCCTTCCAGATCACAGCTAAATCCTACGATCTTTGGGGCAGGATCCTGAACATTGTTCCTTTGAGCCAGATCCTTCAGTGCTGCGCCGTATGCAGAGCGGCAGTCTGTTTTGGTCTCAACGCCGTAAACAATGGGTTTTCCAGGGTCAATAGATGGGAGGTCTGCCTCCGGTATTTTGCATGGGCCCTTTATTTTGTGTTCAGCCCTGTTTTTTGACCACAGCTCAAGTAGGTCCTGATCTTGTCCCAGTTCTCTCAAAGCCGCCTTGGCATCATCTTTTGGCAGCGGAGACCCATGATACTTTGCCTTGTCTTCCATAAAAGAGATGCCTTTTCCCATGACAGTACGCATGACCATAACCGTGGGACGGCTGGGCGCAAGGCAGTCATGTACCCATGCCCTTTTCAGTGCCTGGAATATGGTCTGGAAATCATGGCCGTCCGGTACATACAATACATTCCAGCCTGCGGCAGCATATTCATCCCTTACATGGACCGGCATGACATCTTCAGTGGAACCTCCAATCTGGAGGTAATTCCTGTCGACTATACCGATCAGATTTCCTTGCCCGAATTTTGTTGCAAAACGTCTGGCTTCAGCTATCTGTCCCTTCTGCTGTTCCCCGTCGCCCATGAGGACGATTGTTTTGCCCGGCCGACCAAGGAGATTTTGGGCAAGACATATGCCTGTACCTACTGAAAGTCCCTGGCCAAGATTTCCGGTATTCCACTCAATTCCCGGCATGGTTTGTTCTACGTGGCCGGCACAGGGTGAACCGGCACGACGAAACTCGGCAAGGAAATCTTCCTCTGAGAAATAACCAAATTCAGCGAGTACGCTGTATACGCACGGAGAGATATGTCCGATGCTCACCACTACACGGTCACGGTCCGGCCAGCGGGGTTCTGCCGGACGATGTTTGATTATGCTGTAAAGCACAAGCATGGTGTGCAGGGAAGAAAGAGAGCCACCCGGATGACCGCTTTTTGCAAGGGTAGTGGAAAGGATAATGCGCGTAGCACATCTGTTCCACATGGTCTGTAGCTCAGAGATCTGTTCCTGTGTAAGTTCGTTTTGTTTTTCTATATCTATGTAAAACATAGGCCACTTCAAGGTTCAGGGTTTATTTTTTATCCTTTTTGCTCTTGGATTTTACCTCGTTATCATAGGCTTTTATGACCTCGTTCGTGATATCGATATTAGAGGTATTAAAATATACACCAGGCATGTTTTTTTCCAGAATGAGTGTGTATCCACCTTCCTCACCAATACGGGTCACAACCTTTTCAAGTTCCTTGAGCACTGGCTCCATACTTTTGGATTCTGCCTGGCGCATTTCAAACTGGGCATCGTCGCTTTGATCTTTAAAATCCCGAAGAGCCTTCTTATATTCGCGTTCTTTTTCTGCCTTGGCATCCTCATTCATCAAAGGGCCTTTTTTTCCAAAGTCGTCCTTAAAGGCCTTCAACTCATCTTGTTTAGCCTTAAGTTTTTTCTGTAGGCCTTCAAATTTTTTATTGAGTTTCTCCATGGCCTGTTGGCCGGCTACGGATTTTCGTACCACTTTTTGCATATTGATAACAGCTATCTTTGTCTGCGATGTCTCTCCAGCAGTTACACTACAGCACAGGACCGCGGTCCACAGAAAAATCAGCAGCACAGGTATTAAGCTTGGGCGACCTTTCATAGGGCAATCACTACCTCCTGAGCCTTTTCATAACTTCCATGTCCTGTCATAATGGCTCTGTACGCTTTGCCATTGAACAAGATTAAGAATTTTTTCAAAAGGCACTTTTGCAAAATAATGACCACGGCGTCGCCATGCAGCGCGTGGTCAAAGTTTCCCGGGATATCAAAAGCTTTTAGACTACTTAGACTACTTTATGATAACAAAGTCATCTCTACGGTTTTTTGCCCATGCTTCTTCGTTTTGCCCTGGATCCAGAGGCCGTTCCTCACCAAAGCTCACAGTTCCTATACGATCCGGGTTTACACCCAGATTGACAAGATATGCCTGGGCGCCTTTTGCCCTTCTTTCCCCAAG
>DFBQ01000233.1:0-1522 GCA_002367355.1 Deltaproteobacteria bacterium UBA3076
TAAACTAATAGCTAACCGCTAAAGACTAATCGCTCAATTTAGGTAATAAAGTGATCTACTAACGAGCCCCTTCCCTGAAAAAGATTGTCTTAACGGTCTTAAGTATTATATAAAGATCCAGTATTACAGACACGTGCTTAATATAGAAGAGGTCGTATTCAAGTTTCTTTTTTGCATCTTCCTCTGACGCCCCATAAGGATAGTTGATCTGAGCCCAGCCTGTAATTCCCGGTTGAACAGTGCTGCGTTGATCATAATACCGGATCTTCTTTGTCAGCTCGCTTACGAATTGCGGCCTCTCAGGTCTAGGCCCCACAAAATTCATTTCGCCTTTCAGAACATTCCACATCTGTGGAATCTCGTCTATCCTGAGTTGGCGAATTACTCTACCAGCCCTTGTGACCCTGACATCATCCTGCTTTGCCCACTCAGCCTCTCCATGCTCTGCGTCCTGTCCCATAGAGCGAAACTTAATTAAAGCGAAGAGTTTGCCGTCCTTGCCCACTCTTTCCTGCTTATAGAATATCGGACCGGGGGAATCCAACTTAATACATATGGAAGTCAGCAAAATGATCGGAAATGATAAAAAAAGGCCAAGAGCTGATATGCATGTACCAATAAGCCGCTTTGTTGCCATCATTAACCACGACTTTTGAAAACCCTCGTGAAAAATCAGCCAACTGGGATTTATCTTATCAACCAATATCCTGCCTGTAAGCTCCTCATAAAAAGACTCTCCCTCACGAACAGGCACGCCTTTCATTTTGCACTCCAGGAGCTCATTCACAGGAAGGCGCCCTCTGCGCTGGTCCATGGCAACTATTATTTCTTCAGCTCCCATCTCACCTACCCGCCGGCACAGATTGGAAAAAGAATTAAAGACCATGGTGTTGCCATAAGCTTCTTCCTCAGCAGGCACTTTGTCCAATACAGCACCCGCAACCCTGAAACCGCAGTCACTCTTCTCCTTGATTTCTCGGACTATCTCTTCAGAAAAAGGGCCGGACCCTACAATCAAGACAGGAATCGTCCACCACTCTTTTCTAAGCATCCAGCAATAGAAGTACCTCCAAAGACTGCTGAGAAAAATAAAGACGAGCAGACTTCCCAAAAAGACCCACCGGCCGGGCAAGAGGACCGGAAAGACAAAATAAAGAAATCCCAGGAAAATGGAGGCGCTACCCAGGGCCTGGATCAGGCGGATGGTCATCTCCACATAGCTGAACCCGGACCTGAAAGTATAGAGATCATAGTAGTAAAGACACAAAAGGCAGACAAAAACTATCAGAAACAATCTGGGCCACAGGGACAGGATATCAGATGCGGAAATGTCTCCACCATGACGATAGGCTACTACCACAACCAGAGAGAAAAACAGAAAAAGGCCTTCGCCACTAAAAAAAAACAGTCTTCTGATAGAATATTTTTTTCCAAAAACTCTGATCATAGACCAACCATACAGATAGTGGGATCGCTAAAAAATAGGGTCCCTGTTTTGACCTAAGTTAAGCGATTAGCTGTT
>DFBQ01000233.1:1588-4566 GCA_002367355.1 Deltaproteobacteria bacterium UBA3076
TAACCGCTAAAGGCTAATCGCTCATTTTAGTTTTGAGTTAGACCTGCTCTTTTGAGCTATAGTAAGGATATTTCTTTTTATAATAGGAATATTTCCCGGGCGGGCTTTCAAAACAGTTAAAGACTATTCCCAGAATCTTATCCTCACCAATCTTGGTAATGGCCTCTTCTATCAAATCCTGACTGGAATAACCGTAACGAACCACAAAAACCACTGCATCGACATTTTGAGAAAGGCTCGAGGTTTCAGCCGCCAGGTTGACAGGAGGGGAATCCACGATAATAAAACGATCCGGATATCTCTCTCGCGCCTCTTCAAAGAGATGTCTCATTTTAGCAGAAGTCAGAAGTTCGGCAGGATTCCTCACGGAGCGGCCGGCAGGAAGAACTGTCAACTTCATCATGGGAGTCCTGATCAGGTATTTTGGTAGGAGTTCATCAGTCTGGAGATATTCTGAAAGTCCTTCGGCCGGCTCAAACCCCAGCATCCGGTGCACAGATGATTTCCTGATGTCAGCGTCTATCAGGAGCGCATAAGGATCTACGCTCTGGGCAATGCTTACTGCCAGATTACACGCCACCATGGTCTTGCCGGCCGCCTCCATGGCAGAGGTCACAAGTATCACCCTGCGATCTTTACCGTCCCTGGGATAAAGGATCTGGGACCGAAGCACCTTGAAGTGCTCCGCAGCAGGAGACCCGGGTTCGTGAAATACCACCAGCTTAGGATCAACCGGACCCTGTAAGGCTTTTGATACAAATCCAACCCCTTCCCCAGCATGAACATCTGTCTTGGAGGCAATCGTATCCGGATAGACTGGTTTCGGACTTACCTCATGCTGAACTCGTGCCGGCTCTTTCCTTGCCTTATCCAAGGCATCAGCAACCTTACCCATTTTTCTCTGTGCCCTTTAAATATTCACTTTTTATCTACATCATTCGTAATCAACTCATGTGGGGCCACAGGATTATCCTTGTCAAAAACATTGTCAATACTATTAGTTAGAACCCCAGCATCCACCAGAACGCCCCACCATAGAAATAGTAATCCCAACGACACAACGATAATCATCACTGCCTTGATGAGTCTGCTGTATCTGCGGTAAGGCGGAAATGTTACACTCTCCGCATCTTTCTCGCCCTTGCTGCCGGACAGCCTGAATTCACCCGCACACTCCTCGATTACTTTATTATCAATCCGTTTCAGATCCTTAACATAACCGGTAAGAAGGGCATGGTCTGCCAAGATATTTGTTAATCTTGGGATGCCTCGGGTATACCCATAAAGGCTTTGTATTGCAGACTCGGTGAATATACCCAGGTCTTTAGCCCCGGACCTGAGCAAACGGGTCTTTATATATTTAGCTGTCTCCTCGATAGTCATGGAAGACAAATGATACCTCAAGGTTATGCGCTGTGTCAGCGGCCTCATCTCCGGGCTGGACAGTTTTTCATCAAGCTCGGGTTGCCCCACCAGGATTATATTTATCAGCTTGTGACCCGCGGTCTCCAGATTGGAAAGCAGCCTTATCTCCTCCAACAGCTCGTGAGTTAGAGAATGGGCCTCGTCCACGATCAGCACAACGTTTTCGTCACTACTATAAGCCTTTTCTAAAAACTGTGTAAACTTAACAAGAAAGTGGGCCTTGTGTTCTATTGCACCCAGCTTATATGCATCTGATAGGAGGTAAAAAAACTCCTCTCTTGTCAGGGTGGGGTTGGATATGAAGGCAACCCTCACCTTCTGTGGTACATCTGCAAGAAGGGCGTGTATTAAGGTGGTTTTACCAGTACCTACCTCACCAGTTATTACTACAAAGCCTTTTCTCTGAGCAACTCCATAGGTCAGATTAGCCAGTCCCTCACGGTGGCATTCGCTAAGATAAAGAAACCTTGGATCAGGAGAGATGGAAAAGGGCTGTTCGTTCAATCCATAATAGCTGAGATACATACGATTCAGAAAAGGCCTTTAAGGGCACCGGGGCCCTTGCTCCACAGAACAAACAAGAGGACTGCTACCACTGCATAACCCACTACTGCGAATATACTTAAAAACAAGGTTTTGAGTCGCCTCTTCCGCCTCTCCGCGTCAGTCAAAAGAAAGGGCACAGAGGCTAACACCGGGACATTTAACGCCTTTGTCACCTCATCAGGATCATAAAATGCCTTGCTGAGATACTCCCGGCCCAAGGCCAAACCCAGCCCTGCGCCTGCAGCCAAAAGAAGGGTCATAGCCAAAATCTTTTTTAGATCGGGCTTGAAAAAGACCACAGGTATTCTTGCAGGATCTATCACCCTGAACTGCTCCCCTTTTTGTCTCCTTTCCAGGGCCGCTGCCTGTTCAGCCTCAATCTTGCGAGTCAACAGGCTTTCATAGGACATCCTCAGGTTGTTATAGTCACGTGTGAGCTCGACCAGTTCCTGCTCCCTCTTGGGGGTTTCTTCAATACGCTCCTGGTATACGGCTATCTGTTTACGGACCTTGTTACTTGATTCCTTCATAGCCTTGATGTCAAAATCCAGGCCTTTTAGCTGATACTTGAGCCCCACGATGATTGCATTCTCTGGAGCTCCCACATCAACCGGAGATTCCAGATCCCCCCCCTTTTCCGCATCCTCCTTATCCGAGGCCAGGTTCCATATTTCCTGCTCTTTCTCAATCTTGGCGATAATTTTTTTGACAGCTACCACGTCCGGATGTGTATCAGTGTAGCGTGTTCTGAGAGACTTGAGCCTCTCCTTCAGACCTTCCAGTGTAGTTGGGGCCTGATGGGGGGCAGCCCCATCCCCTTGGGGACCGGCAACGCCGGGTGCTGTTGCCCTCAAAATGCTCTTCTCTTCTGTAAGTTGGCGCTGCAGCAACAATCTCCTGTCTTCAGCATTCCTGATATTTTCTTGTAGCGTCCCAAGTTCTTCCTGGAAACGCTGGAGTATAACCAGATTGCTCGCACTCTGTTCAGGAAGCTCGCCCATATGCTC
>DFBQ01000167.1:0-13250 GCA_002367355.1 Deltaproteobacteria bacterium UBA3076
GCTGTTAGCCGTTAGCTATTAGGTAAAAACTTTGTATGAAAACGGGTTATTAAGCTAAAAGCTAACTGCTAATAGCTAATCGCACGAGTCATATTTTTTGAGGTATATTACCCCTAAAAATGTAAACTACTTTTGGCTTGATATGAAGGATGCCGTTTTTTAACGTAATAGTATCATTCGAGTTTTTGTCCATTCAGCACCTCAAAGTGTCCAAGTATAAATTATTATATTAATTATAATATACATACTTGGACATATCAAGGGTAAAAATACCACCTGGATATTTCATATAAGCCTTATAAAGGCAAAAAAATGCGAGGAAAAACTGATTATTTAGGCTGAAAAAACTGGATTAATACTTGGACAAAAAAATCCATATTTATAAGTGTATTGAATGGTTAATGCTTTTGACATCCAACTGAATTTTGTTCTAATAGAGAATTAGACTTCAAGTCCTTGCCTGTCTTGAAGACTACGCGGCAACTTGAAGGACATGCTGTGAACAAACCCGTCTTGGGGTTTACAAATTCACGCCTTTTTTGCCTGTGTAGTGAAAAACTTCCTATTCCCCTGATCTCTATCCTTTTTTTCTTTTTGAGCGCTGAAATCATCGCGTCGAAAACCACGTCAACTACGGTTTCGAGGTCTTTTTTCATGTGTTGCGAAAAAACCTGCTGCAACAGGACAACAAGATCACCCTTCAATATAGACTGTGGTTGTTGCTCAGATCCCATAGGAAACCGGATTGTCTGTGGAAGATCCCAGTAACTGCCGGAGAGCATTGCCCAAGGTCTTTGCCCCTTCTTCCCGTAAAAGCTCCCTCATGATTGAAATGCGGTCTTTCTTGGGATAGACGAGTTCCGGTCTTCCTTTTATTCCCGCCAGACTGGCAGCCTTATCTATAGCCACGCTGAAGTTGCCCAGTTGGTCTACCAGTTTTGCATCCAGGGCCTGATGACCTGTCATAATACGTCCGTCAGCAATGGCTGAAACCTGCTCTTCAGGGAGCTTTCGACTCTTGGCCACTGCCGTTACGAATTGCTTCTGTATGTCTTGCATTACTCCCTGGAGCAAGACCTGTTCATCTTCTGTCATATCTCTGGTGATGGAGCCCAAATCTTTGAAAGTCCCGCTCTTTACCACGGTTGTCTTGATCCCGAGTTTTTCCAGCAGACCTTCTATATTGGGCACCTTCATAATAACCCCGATACTTGCCGTCACTGTGCCGGGGTTGGCCACAATATGCCTGGCACCTAAAGACGCATAGTACCCACCTGATGCTGCTACTGTGGCAAGAGATGCCACTACAGGCTTTTCCCGGTCCAGCCTTAGAATCTCTTCATATAGTTCCTGAGACGCCCCAACTGCACCACCAGGGCTGTTTATGCGGATTACCACGGCCTTAATTTTCTGATTATATCGAAAATTCCGCAGGGCCTTTATGGTAGCCTCGGGCTCAGTGATGATACCTTTGATGTCCACCACTCCGACTTTATCTCCGTGGTAAATCGAAGGACCGGTAACTACGCCCTTTGTTGTCCATAATACTAATAGAAAAAAGGCCACCGTGATGAGTATGGTGAATACTCCGATGGTAGCCAAAGCTACCAATAAAGGATGGGCATATCGGCGTTCTTTGCGCGTCCGCAACTCTTGCATGATCCCGGCTTATTCCTTCTGACCTTTGTCTTCCTCAGAGCGAGCACGATTGCGCTGTACTAATTCATCCTGAAGCAAGCTGCCCAAAGTAGTACCGGCAGACCCGTTGACCCCGCTGTACTCATCAAAATGTGAACGTTCCTCATCTTCAGATATACGCTTGACAGAGAGCCCTATACGCCTCTCCAGAGGGGCTACATGGATAACCTTGGCACTGATTTCATCTCCTACCTGAAACATTCCAACCGGGGTCTTGATCTTGCCGGATCCCAACTCGGAAACGTGAATCAGGCCCTCCACTCCCTCTTCAAGCTCAACAAATACCCCAAAATCCGTTACATTTGTCACCTTGCCGGTAACCTGGCTATTAACAGGATATCTCTCAGGAGCCGACTCCCACGGATCAGGATGAAGCTGTTTAACGCCCAGGGAAAAACGTTCCTTTTCCTTGTCGATATTAAGCACTACGGCCTGGATAGCCTCCCCTTTTTTATAAATCTCATTGGGATGTTTGATCCTTTTGCTCCAGGAGAGGTCTGAGATGTGAACAAGTCCGTCTATACCTTCCTCAATGCCTATGAACAGACCGAACTCAGTGATATTCTTTACTGCTCCCTCAATCACAGTACCAATTGGATAGCGATCCTGGACCAGATCCCAGGGATTGGGTTCTATCTGCTTCAGCCCCAGAGATATCCTCTGAGACTGGGAGTCAACCTTGAGCACAATTGCCTTGACAATATCTCCCACATTAACCATCTGGGAGGGGTGACGTATACGCTTTGTCCACGACATTTCAGACACATGGATTAGGCCCTCTACGCCTTCCTCGAGTTCTATAAATACACCGTAATCGGTAAGGCTTACTACCTTGCCGGTCACTTTTTCTCCCACAGGGTACTTCTCTTCCACTCGCAGCCAAGGATCCTCCGTAAGCTGCTTCATGCCCAAGGAAACCTTTTCACTTTCACGATCAAATGTGAGAATCTTTACTTTAATTGTGTCACCCACATTAAAGAGCCTGGAAGGATGTTCTACGCGTCCCCATGACATGTCGGTGATATGGAGAAGTCCATCGATCCCTCCAAGATCCACAAATACGCCATAATCCGTGATATTTTTGACATCTCCTTCTATGACCTGCCCTTCCTCAAGAGAAGCCAAGGTATTAACCCTTTTTTTTGCCATCTCTTTCTCCAGAAGGAACCTGCGGGAAACCACGACATTCTCTCTGCGGCGATTACACTTCAGGATAGCACATTCTATAGTCTGATTTGCAAGGGCCTCGGGATCACGAACAGGTCTGAGGTCGATTTGGGAAAAGGGTAAAAAAGCTGTTACTCCGCCCTTGCGGTCGCCAATTCGCACAGACAAACCACCTTTTACCCTGGATGACACGGTGGCCTTTACAGGGGTCTCTGCTTCAAATGCCTTTGTTATTTCTTCCCATACCTGACGACGAAGGGCCTTGGAATGGGAAAGCCTTAACATTCCCTCGTCAGGGTCCCAACGTTCAAGCAGCACCTCTACAGTATCTCCTGCGGAGACTGTTACCTCTCCATCTTCGTCACGAAATTCTCGAATCGGGATCAGACCTTCTGACTTATATCCGACGTCGATCATAACGGATTCTTTGCCGACCCGTACAACAGTACCTTCGAGGACTTCTCCTTCCTGAAAGGTGCGAAGACTTTGCTCAAAAAGGTCTTCAAACTGGCCCATATCACTGGCTTCGTCCAGCGACATATTTTCTTCCAAAATCTGGGAATCCTCTTGAGATGTTGCAACCTCTTGATCAGAGACGGCAGTTAGAGTCTGTTCCTGAATTACCTCACTCGCCACTTTTTCCATTACCCAATAACCCTCCTAAAAAACGAATAGTGTCTTATACCAGGACAGTTTACAAAGTTCAATGGGTATAAAAACCAATATAAGGTTTATGGAAGACTCGAACTTACCGTCTATTAATGTCTAATTTGTCTCACTTGTGGAGTCATTCATTTAGAATTAAGGTATGTATTCAGAGGTTCAGGGTTGAAAGGTTCAAGGTTAAGGGTCAAGGGTCACCGAAAAGCTGAACTGTTGATTCGTGAGTTTGAATGTAGAAGGTATGAGTATAGAACGATTTGAGGATATTGAGGCATGGCAGTCGGCCCGAGAGCTTCCCTTGGGTATATGCCTTGTAAGCGGAGGTCTCGATAGCTGTGTTACTGCTGCTATTGCTGCACGAAATTGTCGCCCGGCATTTCTTCATGTAAACTACGGCCAGCTTACTGAAGAGCGAGAGCTCCTGGCCTTTGATACAATAGCTGATCACTATGGAGTTAAGGACCGCTTGAAGGTCGATATGTCCTATCTTAAGTCCATAGGTGGTTCCGCCCTTACAGACCCGGCAATACCAGTACCGGAAGAGTCCCTTGGGGAATCAGGAGTCCCGGTAACATATGTTCCTTTCAGAAATACCCATATGCTGGCCGTGGCAGTATCCTGGGCAGAAGTGCTCGGAGCCGGATATATATACATAGGGGCCACAGAAGTGGATAGCTCCGGCTACCCGGACTGCAGGAAATCCTACTTCGATGCCTACCAATTGCTCATAGAAGAGGGGACCCGGCCTGAAACGAAGATTGAAATTATTACTCCATTAATCGATTATAATAAGGGGATGGTGGTAAAAGAGGGTCTGGCTCTGAAGGCCCCTCTACACCTCACCTGGTCATGTTATCAAAATCAAGATGTAGCATGTGGGAGATGCGATTCCTGCCTTCTGCGAATCAGGGGCTTTGCCGCAGCAGGAGTGCCGGATCCTATACGATATGCTGATGCAACCGTTTAAAGGTTCAGATTTTCAGTGAACCCAACAAACCCAACAAACCCCCATGAAGTCTTTTCCTGTAAACTTTGCGGCCACTGTTGCCATGGAGAGAGCACTGTCTCCCTGTCTCAGGCGGAACAGAAGGCCATAGCTTCCTTTCTGGATCTTGATTTGGCTGACTTCCTCCGGGAGTTTTGCGTGAAGAAAGGTAACAGGATAGAAATGAAAATTGTTGACGGCCATTGTATCTTTTATGGCGATGATGGGTTCTGCAGGGTCCACGAGGTCAAACCCTTTCAATGCAGGAGATGGCCTCTTCACCCGAGCATACTCGGAGATCAAAAGGCATGGGGTGCCATAAAGGCCGACTGCCCGGGATTTGATGAAGAAGCATGCTACGAGGATGTCTGTGAGCTTGTCAGGAGAGTAAATAATGGATATTGAAAGGCTCAAACAACAGGCTTTTGTATGCTGCCCCTTTGATTTACTGGTAAATAAGCACCTTCCCGGTCTCCTGAAAGAACACATTAATCCCGAAATAGGACTAAGCGGTGAGATCCTGGACAAATTTCAACGGCCCAAATTTAAAAAAATAGCAAAAATTCTTAAAAAAGAGGGCCTGATTTGTACTATCCATGCGCCCTATTCAGACCTTTCCCTGGGGGCGATAGACCGAAAAGTCCGCAGGATCTCTGTAGAGAGGATAAAAAAAGCATTGGATCTTGCGTCTCTGTTTGAAGCAAAATCTGTAGTATGCCATACCGGCTTTGACTACAGGCACTACTTTAATTTAGAAGATCGTTGGATAAAAAATGCCATAGAATCTATGACTATTCTTTTAGAGTACGTATCTCCATTGAATATTCCCCTAATGCTCGAAAATGTGTATGAGTTAGATACAGAAATACATAAGGAGATCTTCCGCAGAATCAAATCACCGCTTCTCGGATTCTGCCTGGACTTCGGTCACCAGAATGTGTTTTCAAAAACCAGCCTGGACAGATGGCTGAAAGATCTGGGAGACCGACTGGGTCAGATTCACCTCCATGACAACATGGGAGTGCATGACGATCACCTTGCTATTGGAGAAGGAGTTCTTGATTTTGACAGCCTTTTTTCGTGGCTTTACGCTCAGGGGAAAACTCCCATCCTGACCCTTGAACCCCATGAAGAAGAGGCTGTAATACCTGCCTTGGAGGGACTTGCCGGATTGCTTGATACTTATCCGATAATACCGGATTATGCATGACAAATTCTCAATCAACTCTCACCTGATTACACTGCAGAAAGTCCTGAAACAGGATTCCGATAGAAATGCTATGGAATCGACCTAAGCCGCTTCACTATGGTGTTAATCTTGTCCTTGGCACTGGGATTTAGATCGTCAAACTTCACTCCCATGCCCCGCTGCTGGCCCTCAGAAGGCACACTTCGGCTCCAAGCCACCTCGGCCTTTACGTGGATTGGGTAATCACACTCAGGCAATAAGAACTCCAGACTTAACCGAGTTCCTGGCTTAAGTGGTTTTGGAGTTACTATGAACATTCCCCCGGTACTGATGTTATCAGCAAAGTTTCTAAAAAAACTGTCTAGAGTATGATAATTTACCTGAATGATTGTTGACGTCCTGGATATTTTTCTATGTTCGTCCTGTGAAGTTCCTTTTTTCATACTGTCCCTCCGATAAACCTTGCGGTAATCCCTCTGCCGAGTTATATATCTCCCACTTTTTTGACCAACTAATATCTTTAAAAGAGAGGATTTTGAGAATGTCTAAGGTATGTGAAATATGTGGTAAACACCCAACCACTGGTTGCAACGTAAGTCACGCAAACAATCATACTCGCAGACGCTGGCTGCCAAATTTGCAAAGGGTCTGGGCGGTTATAAACGGCCAAACAAAGCACATTCGTGTCTGCACCCGTTGTATTCGCTCCGGCAGAATAATCAAACCCTCATAATTAGATCGAATTATCGAATTAAGGAATTGAGGAATTAAAATCAATAAGATACATTCAATTCCTCAATCCCTCAATCGCTCTTCTCTATAATTCGTACAAAAAGGACAATCTCTTAAATCGAGGTAGTTTACCCGGGAGAAATACGCTCTACCAGCTTTACACCCGCAAGCCTCCTTATACTGGAGAGGATTTTCCTCAGTTGCGCCCGGTCCTTCACATCCACAACAAAGTGGAGAATGGCAGCATAATCCGAAGTCGTGCTAACCTTTGCCTCCAGGATATTTGCTTCTCCGGCACTTATTTCATTACTGACTGCTGCCAATATGCCTTTTTGGTCGACTGTGCTGACTCGGACCTTGGCAGGGTAGGTAGCTTTATCATCATTGGCCCATGTAACCTCTACACGCCTGTCCGGATCTAAATTCCGGATATTGGAGCAATTTTCTCTGTGAACCGTAACTCCTCTTCCCCTTGTTATATAGCCTACAACTTCGTCTCCCGGGATCGGCGTGCAGCACCTGCCAAGATGTATCAAGATATCATCAAGACCATGAATTAAGATGCCTTGATGCTCTGCCTTTTCGGTAAATTTCTTTACCCTTGATTTTTTCTCCTCCGGTTCCTGTTCTTCAGGCTCACCTGCCCGCAGCTTTCTAATTATCTGGGAAGGAGCGACTTTGCCATATCCGGCTGCGATCAGCATATCCTCAGGGGTCTTGAAAGACAGTGCCTCGGCTACTTCAGCACCTTTGGTTTTCATAAAATCGTTGAAGTCCAACCGGTGCCTCTTGAATTCCCTGGCACAAAGGTCCCTTCCTAATGCAAGGCTCTTTCCCCTCTCTTCGGTCTTAATCCATTGACGAATTTTGGCCCGGGCACGGCTGGTCTTGGCAAGTTTAAGCCAATCCCTATTGGGAAAGTGCTTATTGGACGTAATTATCTCTACTGTTTCCCCATTATGGAATTGATATTTCAAAGGCACGATTCGGCCATTTACCTTGGCCCCTGCGCAATGGCTACCTACCTCGGTATGGATCGCATAAGCAAAATCTATTGGGGTGGCCCCCCGGGGGAACTCCTTGACCTCTCCTCTTGGAGTAAACACATATACTTCGTTGGGGAAGAGATCCATCTTCACTGACTCAATGAATTCCCTTGAATCATCCAGCTCCTTTTGCCACTCCATGAGCTGAAAAAGCCAGTCGAATTGGTGTGCCTTTTCCTTGCTGAGTATCTTGCCCTCTTTATACAGCCAGTGGGCGGCAATGCCTTCTTTCGCCACCATATCCATCTCCCCGGTGCGGATCTGGATCTCCATTCTCTCTCCGTGGGGACCGATAACAGTTGTGTGAAGGGACTGATACATGTTGGCCTTTGGAAGACTGATGTAGTCCTTGAAACGTCCGGGAATCGGCTTCCAGAGCGAGTGAATAATCCCAAGGGCCTCATAGCACTCCTTGACGCTTTTCATAATGATCCTAAAGGCGATCAGATCATAGATCTCTTCAAGGGGTACTTTTCTTGTGCGCATCTTTCGGAATATACTATAGAGGTGTTTGGGTCTTCCAAGGACTTCGCATGAAAGACCGAAATCAGCCATCTTTTTTTTCATGAGGTCCTTTACTTCATCCACGTAAGCCTTTCTCTCATCCAAGCAGGCCCCCACTTCTTTGTGAAGCCTTTGGTATTCTTCAGGGTAGATATATAGAAAGGCCAGATCCTCAAGTTCGCTTTTGATCCAGCCGATCCCAAGGCGACCCGCCAGAGGGGCATAGATATCCAGGGTCTCCCTGGAGATCTTGACCCTTTTATACTCCTTCTGATACTCCAGGGTGCGCATGTTATGGAGCCTGTCAGCAAGCTTCACCAGCAAGACCCGGATATCCTTCGACATGGCAAGGACCATCTTGCGGGTGTTTTCCGCCTGCTTTTGGATCTGGCTCTCGAACCGGATTTTGCTGAGCTTTGTGACCCCATCCACGATCTGGGCCACGTCTTTGCCGAACATCTCCTCTATTTCCTCCAGGGAAGCGAGGGTGTCCTCTACCGTGTCATGCAGGAGACCGGCAACTATACTGGCCAAGTCCAGATGCAGGTGTGTCAGAATATAGGCCGTTGCCAGGGGATGCGAGAGATAGGGTTCGCCGGAAAGTCTTGTTTGCCCCGCATGGACCTTGGCGGAGTATATGTAGGCCTTTTCTACCAGACTGGTGTCTGTATCCGGGAGGTAGGAATGTATCCCGTCAAGTATGTCGTTGAGACGGATCACCGGAGTATTTCAATGGCCTTTTTAACGGCTTCGTTCTTTTTTACTGAGATAGTTTTGCCTGTAGCGCGATTTTTGATTTCCACCTCGTCTTTTTCTTTAAGTCGCTTGCCCACAACAATTCTTAACGGAATCCCCAATAAGTCCGCATCTTTGAATTTTACACCTGGACGCTCCTTGCGGTCATCGAGCAGGACATCTACACCCTGGGCCACCAATCCATTGTAGAGATATTCAGCAATCTCTGACATCACAGTATCTTTGACGTTAAGCAGGGAGATTATTACCTCAAATGGAGCAACCGGTATTGGAAAGATAATACCATTTTCATCGTGATTCTGCTCTATGGCCGCTGCTACTGTTCGTCCCACACCGATACCGTAACACCCCATGACGGCGAGCTGTTTCTTTCCGTCGGCGTCCAGGAATGTAGCACCCAGGGCCTCACTGTACTTGGTCCCGAGCTTAAAAATGTGCCCAACCTCTATGCCGCATCTAAGTTCTATCTTCCCTTTACACCTGGGACAGGGATCTCCTTCAGTAATGACCCTGATGTCGGCAAATTTCGGCATGGAAACATCTCTGCCCCAGTTTACCCCGGTAAAGTGGGCATCAGGTTCATTTGCACCTGTCACGAAATTCTTGAGTGTGGAAACGTCTTGATCCGCCACGACCTTCAAGTCATCGGAAAGGCCCACCGGCCCTGCAAACCCGACAGGCGCTCCAGTAACACTTCGGACCGTGGCTTCGTCGGCAAAATTAAGATCTTCCACTCCCAAAAGACGCTTAAGTTTCACGTCGTTCAGCTCATGGTCGCCCCTTATGAGGGCCGCGACAGGTCTATCATCAGCAATCACTATGAGGGTTTTGACCAGACGATCGGCAGATACACCCAGGAATTCCGTCACTTCCTCTACTGAGCGTTTTTTAGGGGTGTTAATCTTTTTGCACTCAACAAGGGTTTCGTTGGTGATTTGGTGATTTGGTGCCTGAATGACTGGGGCAAGTTCAACATTGGCTGCATAATCACAAGATGTGCAACAGGCTATCCGGTCTTCTCCCGTATCTGCCATGACCATGAATTCATGGGAGGCATGCCCTCCGATGCTGCCCGTGTCTGCCTCAACAGGTCTGAAATCAAGGCCGCAGCGCTCAAATATTCGGCAATAGGCCTTGTACATAACCTGATAGGTCTTCTCAAGGGCATCATCATCCACGTCAAAGCTGTAGGCGTCTTTCATCAGGAACTCTCTACTTCGCATGAGCCCGAAGCGAGGCCGGATCTCATCTCGAAATTTTGTCTGGATCTGGTACAGATTCAGTGGAAGGTCACGATAGGATCTGATCTCCTTTCGCACAATGTCTGTGATCACCTCTTCATGGGTAGGTCCTAAGCAGCTTGCCCTGCCGTGCCTGTCCTCAAAACGCAGGAGCTCCTTTCCGTAACGCTCCCATCTGCCGCTTTCCTGCCAAAGCTCTGACGGTTGGACCATGGGCAGAAGCACTTCCTGTGCACCGGCACGGTCCATCTCTTCCCTGATTATTTTTTCCACCTTGCGAAGGGATCTCAGGCCCAGTGGCAGATATGAATAGAGGCCGGAGGCCAGCTTTCTGATCATGCCGGCCCTTAACAACAATTTGTGGGATATGACCTCTGCCTCTGCAGGAGACTCTTTTAATGTGGGTAAAAAAAACTTCGAATATCTCATTATCCTCTGCCTTTCTGTAGGGGTTCAGAGGTTCAAAGGTTCAGGGTTCAAGTTTAACTTTTTTCCGTTGACCTTGCGAGTTAGGTCTCGGGCTAACTGCCATGCCACAATATCCTCAAATTTAGGGGGTATGACATATGCTCCCCTCGTTCCATACTCACAAATCAACGATTCAGATTTTCGTTAACCTCTGAACCTCTGAACCTCTGAACCTGAATTGTTACTTGTCTTCGACCTTTTGTCTTTCGATTTCCACCAACCGCTCTACCTCTGCCCAAAACGTCTCCAGGAGTTCCTGCTCAGGCACCTTTTTCAAAAGGCGATCTCCTTTGAAGATAAGACCGACTCCCTTTCCGCCGGCAAGGCCGATATCCGCCTCTCTGGCCTCTCCAGGGCCGTTTACTATGCATCCCATTACAGCCAGCTTTAATGGATACGGAATCCGTTGCGCCCTGCGCTCTACCTCAGAAGCCAGAGAGAAGAGGTCTATCTCACATCGACCACATGTGGGACATGAAATTATTTCCGGACCCCGCTGCCTTATTTTCAGTGCTCGAAGGATCTCGTATGCGACCCGGACTTCTTCTACCGGATCTCTGGTCAGCGAAACCCTCATAGTATCACCTATACCATCCATTATAAGGACCGCAAGGGCGACACTGCTCTTGACTGTTCCGGGGATAAGCCCTCCTGCTTCAGTTACACCAAGATGCAGAGGAAAGTCCGTCTCCCGAGACAACTGACGGTAGGCATCCACTGTATTAAGGACGTCTGAAGATTTTATGGAGATCTTGATAGACTCGCAGCCCATATCAACTACAAGGCCGATATTTCTGAGGGCACTTTCCACTAAGGCTTGAGGTATAGGACCACCGAACTTTTTTCTGATGTCCTTTTCAAGGGAACCCGCATTGACCCCCACCCTCATGGATACTCCGTATTCTTTGACCTTTTCTACTACTCGCGCCAGATTTCTCCAGCCCCCGATGTTTCCGGGATTTATCCTTATGCAGTCGGCACCAGCTTCGATCGAGACCACAGCCAGGCGCCAGTCAAAGTGTATATCTGCAATAATGGGGATGGAAATTGATTTTTTAATTTCTGAAATCGCCTGAGCGGAAGCAGTATCAGGCACTGCCACCCTTATAATTTCACACCCGACCTCCTGCAAACGGTGAATTTGTGCAACAGTGCCAGGAATATCTCTTGTATCTGTGTTGGTCATAGACTGAACCACAATGGGGTAATCGCCTCCAATGGCCACATCCCCAACACGAATGACACGGGTAGTTCTACGTGCTCGGACTATATCGGAAATATTTTGCTCCATAATGACATGATAAATCAGTGTTAAAGATTGGGCAATGCAGAGGTGTAAAGGTTGACATTAAATCCATAGATAGATAGTGTCTGAACGAAAAGGCTGTTCAAACACAATTTTGAATTTTGAATTTAAAAAATGAATATTTTTTCTGTAGAATTTTTTCAAATTTACCGATAAGAGTATTACATTCATTAATAGATTCTCTGGTTGTGTAGAAAAATGGGGCAAGATCAAAAACGCATACTTGTTATCGAAGATGATCAGGAAGTCCGTAGTATGTTGGAGGAATACCTGGTTTATTTCGGCTATGAGGTCGTTACAGCAGGTGACGGACTGCAGGGCTTAAAGGAAATTAAGAGCGGAGATTATGACCTCGTAATAACTGACATAACTATGCCATACGTCAGCGGCATAGGCATCATTTCCGTTCTTAAACAAAATCATCCGAATATACCTGTAATTGCCATTACCGGTTACGGATATCACGCCGAAGAACTCGCTTATGAAAAAAAGGCCGACCGTATTCTTTCCAAGCCCTTTGAAATACAGGAGCTGAAGGAAACTATAGAGAATTTACTCATCTGAACAAGAGCTCAAGCACACGGGTTATCTGGTTACCCCATATTTGTTCCAGACAACAACCGGTTCACCGACACCAGCATCAAGCACCTCTGCCGCATTCCCCTGATTCACAGCAATTTCCAAAAAACCGGAGCTGCCAATAAGGGCCAAAGGCTTACCTTTGGCCGCGTCTGAATAAGTGCTGAGTATGGATAATTCCATCCCCTTGATATTGGCCTTGAACTGTTTGCTAACAGGTTTCCTGTGCTGGATGAGGTCAGCGGGTATGTTGAGAATCAGGCTTCCAAAGCCGTCTATATGTATTACTTCGCCTTCAATATACTGGTCCCTGATAACCGGTTCGGGCCATGGAAGCCGAATAGGGTCCGGACAGGGAGGGCCAAAGAAGTGTGGCTCCACTCCAAGGCTCAGATGGGCAGCAACAGGGGCAAAGATATCTCTTCCGTGGAATGTATTACTGACCTGATGTCTGAAATAGTGACTATTCTCTATGCTGAAGCAGGTTACTTTTTTAGAATATCTGAACACCATACTCAAAAGACCGTTGTCCGGTGCCAAAAACGTGTAACGCTCCGTAACGGCCAGGAGACCAATCCTTTGAGACCCGACACCCGGGTCAACTACAGCGAGAAAGACGGTTCCAGAGGGGAATTCCCTAAAAGCCGATCCCAGGACAAAGGACCCGCCCATGACATCCTGTGGGGCAACTTGATGACCGATGTCCACAATACGCAGGGCGGGATTGATGCCAAGCACGACTGCCTTGACTATCCCCACATAAGGGTCCTTTAATCCGAAATCACTCAAAAAGGCCAGGATCATCACTGAACCTGCAAAAGTGGGCCGAGATGACGTAACTACAGGGTTTTTGCAGTAAAATCAAATATGACATTCAACTGGTCGGGGCGAGAGGATTCGAACCTCCGACCCCCTG
>DFBQ01000167.1:13281-15204 GCA_002367355.1 Deltaproteobacteria bacterium UBA3076
GGTTAGAGACAGCGCAAACGCCTCATTGGCGGGTGCCATGTCAGGCGGTCAGCTCGGTCTATTCGCTCTGACAAGTATATTTGCGATACCCCATTGATTAAATCCACGGGGTCATGGTTACAATAGATGGCAGGTGATGTAAAAGGAGAATGCAGTATAACACATTGATAATATAAATAAAAAAGTGTCTCAATTTTGATGTTGTTACCCGTATCTTATATGAAATATCCAGAGAAAATGATAATGGGCCTTGACAAGTTTTGGCTAACTCAGTATGAAGAGGGGCTTTCTTTTTGAGGCGACTCGCTTTTCTTTATCATAGGCTGGAAAAGACGAGTAAGCCTCTTTTGTTTTTTAAAAGAACAATTTTTTAGAAGTAACATTAAGAGGAGTATGCGGATGCCGACTATCAATCAACTAGTCCGAAAGGGGCGCAAGAAGATCAAAAAGAAGACCAAGGCGCCTGCCTTGGACTCCTGTCCGCAGCGCCGTGGTGTATGCACCCGTGTCTATACTACGACCCCAAAGAAGCCTAACTCGGCCCTTCGAAAGGTTGCCCGTGTGCGTCTGACCAACGGCATGGAGGTTACGTCCTATATTCCAGGTATCGGCCACAACCTGCAGGAGCACTCAGTCGTTTTAATTCGTGGGGGGCGTGTCAAGGACCTTCCCGGTGTTCGTTATCACATTGTTAGAGGGACATTGGATGCCCTTGGGGTTCAAGATAGACGAAAGGCAAGATCAAAGTACGGAACAAAACGGCCCAGGTAACCGGTCGGTATCTTGAATTATATGGTTTTTTTGTAAAAAGCGATTTTGATCAGAGTTCCTGGATGTAAAGTGTGGAATTCTCAAAAAATATGGTTTATTTATAAAGTGTGTAGTCATGATAAAAAAATTGAAGTAACGCAGGAGATGGGGTATTTTCATCCGAAATCAGATATAAAACACGGGTAAGAAAATTATGCCAAGGAGAAGAGAAGTCCCTAAACGGGTTATAGCGCCAGACCCAAAGTATAAAAATACTCTGGTGTCTAAGTTTATTAACGGTTTGATGCGCAAGGGCAAAAAGAGTATTTCTCGAAGAATCTTCTATGATGCCATGGATATTGTAGAAAGGCGTTCTAAGGAAGAACCTGTCAAGGTCTTCGAACAGGCAATGGAGAATATAAAACCTGTGTTGGAGGTGCGGTCCAGAAGGGTTGGCGGCGCAACTTATCAGGTACCGGTTGAGGTTCGAACGGATCGTAGGCAGGCGCTGGCCATAAGATGGCTTGTGGGCTTTTCTAAAAAGAGAGGAGAAAAATCCATGGCCCAGCGATTGGCCGGAGAGTTACTGGATGCTTACAATAAAAGGGGAACGGCCTTTAAAAAGAAGGAAGATACCCACCGTATGGCTGAGGCCAACAAGGCATTTGCACATTATAGGTGGTAACTGCAAGTATTAAATTTTGTTGATTAGCCGCAACCGGCTCTGATGACAAAATAAAAGATATACGGGACCTAACGCAACCAGCGCTTGATAATTTAGTGGAGGATTATCATGAGCAAGCAAAAATTTGAGCGTACCAAGCCGCACGTCAATGTAGGTACAATTGGTCATATTGATCATGGCAAGACCACGCTTACAGCAGCTATTACTCGTATTTTAGCTGAGCAGGGGAAGGCGGATTATATTCCTTTTGATGCTATTGATAAGGCCCCTGAGGAGCGGGAGCGTGGTATTACCATAGCTACGGCTCATGTGGAGTATGAGACTGAAAAGCGTCATTATGCCCATGTGGATTGTCCTGGTCATGCTGATTATATCAAGAACATGATTACAGGTGCTGCTCAGATGGATGGTGCCATTTTGGTAGTGGGTGCTGATGATGGTCCGATGCCTCAGACACGTGAGCACATTTTGCTTGCTCGTCAGGTAGG
>DFBQ01000038.1:0-3839 GCA_002367355.1 Deltaproteobacteria bacterium UBA3076
ATCTCAAATTGTTTTTCCATATATCACGGATACCGCACAATGGCCTCAACTAGGCAAAAATACTGGCGCCCTTTTTAACTTGGGAAAAATTGCAATTTCTTGTGATCTCTGATGATGGCAATATCGATATCACTATCATGTTTATCCCTTCCTGTGGCTATGGAACCAAAAAGATACACAGCAACGATCTCTTTATGCTTTTGTGCAAAAAGCGTAACTTGTTTTTTTATGTTCGACCGGGAAATGGTTTTTATGGTAAATTCATAGATCATATATTTTTTTATTATATCGCGTTTACCATAAAGGCGCACCAGCTCACGCGCCATCATCAATCATCAATCTTAATTATCCCCCCGGCCCATGGCACCCTACATCGAGCAGAGGTGTGGCTTCGAGTTCACGCCTCATGGCCATGTCAAAGAGGACTCGTTCCTTTTTCTTGTCCAGACCGAGGTTCTGCCGCTTTTGGTTTATTTTGTCAATCATCTTATTGGCAAAATCATTGGATGTCTCGGCCATATCCCACATCCCTCCATAGAGGTTTTCCATCTCTTTGAAGCAGTAGTCGGTAACCACCCTGGAGCCTGTTGTGGGAAAGCCCGGCCCGAAGACCACATAAACACCGCTTGAGACAAAGTACTGCCCGATGGATACTGCCTTTTCACTCATCCATTGAGGGGCGCAGCCCACTGCCGGAAGATCGCTTATATCATTGCCAAGACCGCCGGTTTTTACCATTTCGGTAGCGGCAATGAGGATCCGGCTGTTATCCACACAGGAACCCATATGCAGCACAGGCGGGCATCCCACTGTTTCAAGGACTTCCTTCAGGCCGTCACCTGCCATGCTCAAGGCTTCAGGAGACAGGAGCCCTGCGCGGCCCATGCCTGTGGCAGCGCATCCGGTAGCCAGCACCAGTATGTCATTGGCAATGAGTTCCTTGGCAAGGTCTATATGGACTTCCTCCATGACCCTGTAGTTATCACAGCCGACTATGGCGGCAACACCGCGGATACGGCCGTTTATGATGTTGTCGTTAAGGGGCTTGTAGGATGCGCGAAAACGGCCGCCAAGGGTATAGTCGATATTTTCATGACTGAAGCCGGCCACTACGTCCATCTGATGTACAGGTATGAAGTGCTTGCCCCTTTCAGGGTACTTGTTGATGGCACGCAATATTATTTCTTTGGCCGTTTCCATGGCCCTGTGCTCGTCGAACTGTATGTGAGTAGCCCCTGGAATCCTGGCCTTTTCAGATGTGGTGATGAGTTCAGTGTGGAAATTGTCCGCTACAGGGGACAACCCTTGCATGATGCACTGGACATCAACAACCATGGCTTCTATCGCGGCAGTGGCAAGTACAACCTCCTGCTGGATAAAACTCCCTGCTATGGGAATCCCTCTCCTCATGAGGATCTCGTTTCCAGTACAGCACACGCCTGCCAGGTTTATGCCCTTTGCCTTGACTTTCTTGGAGGCCTTGACTATCTCCGGGTCATTGGCTGCCATAGCCAGGGCCTCGGCAAGAACCGGTTCGTGGCCGTGAACTGTGATATTTACCTCGTCCTTCTTGAGAATTCCGATGTTTACCTTGCTCCTTACTGAGACCGGGGTGCCGAACATGATGTCAGACAGCTCCGTGGCTATCATGGATGCGCCCCAACCGTCAGCCAACGCCAGGCGGGCGGCCTGGAAAAGCAGATTCTTATGTTCCTGGTCCACTCCTATGTGGGTGCGGTGCATTATCTCCACTACCTCACGGTCAATACCCCTGGGGAGGATTCCCAGCCTGCCCCAAAGCTCCTGTCTGGCCTTGGGGGCCCTCTTCATGAAGGCCAGGGTCCCCTCCTGCTGACCGAATTCATTGAGCAACTTGGTGCCTACTTCTATTGCGAGATCCCTGGTGTCCTTTTCAGCAGGGTCTATGCCGAGCATCAGGGCTGTGTTTCTAAGCTTGATTGTGTCTTTGATCTCATAGGGGGTTTCACCACGGGCAGTGGCGAGAAAGGCAAAGACCACTCCCCTGCCGTGATCCATGTGGGCAGAGGCCCCGCCGGCAACCATACGACAGAAATTGCGCGCAGCTACCGTGGCCGCATCTGCTCCACAGACACCTATCATGGTGTCCACGCCCTCTATTATCTGGCAAGGTCCCATGTTGCAAATGCGACAGCAAACTCCTCCCTTGCCGAACAGACACGGTTCCACTGCCCGCATAGAGACCCTGTGGGCCGCGGTCACCACGCCTTCGGCACATGAGTGACACAGCACATCACGATTGGCTTCGCACTGTATGCTGGGGCACTTCCCTTTTTCCTTATCAAAGCGTCTGCTGGTATCCATGACTATTTTTCTTCCTCGGTTGCCTTGAGAGTTTCGTAAGCGTTCACAGGGCACCGCATCTGCTTTGTTGTCGGGCACTTGAAGTACAGGGAGTACGTCTGCGTACCNNGCCTCGCATCTGCAGCACCCTGTAAACGCATACATAATTTTTTAGGCCAGACCTGAAATCTGCTTTGCGGCCTGGACTGTATTTTTTATAAGCATGGTTATTGTCATCGGGCCTACACCGCCAGGCACCGGAGTTATGGCAGAGGCCTTTTCCTTTATTGCATCAAAATCCACATCGCCGCACAGGATCGCCTTACCCTCAGGGGTCTTGCCTATCCGGTTTACACCCACATCTATCACCACTACGCCGTCTTTTACCATATCTGCCGTGATGACCTTGGGACGGCCCGCCGCCACTACAAGGATGTCGGCCCTTTTTGTATGAAATGCCACGTCCTTGGTCCGGGTATGACATAAGGTAACAGTGGCGTTTCCGCCTTCTCTTTTTTGAAACAACAGGTTTGCTATGGGCTTGCCTACGATGTTGCTCCTGCCCACAATTACCGCCTCGGCCCCGCTGGTTTCAACCCCTGAACGAATGAGCATCTCCATGATGCCGTAAGGCGTGCATGGCAGAAAACAGGGTTCACCCACTACCATCTTACCAACGTTCACCGGGTGGAAACCATCCACGTCCTTGGCCGGGTTTACTGCATAGATGACCTTGCTCTCGTCTATATGCTTCGGAAGGGGAAGCTGAATGAGTATGCCGTGGAATGCCGGGTCCTGATTGTATTTGTCTATCAGGGCCAGCAGATCGGCCTCACTGATATCCTCAGGCTGGTTATCCTGGATGGAATGAAAACCAAGGTCATGGGCGGTACGCTGCTTTGCGGTCACATAGGAGATAGAGGCAGGATTCTCCCCTACCAGTATGGTCACAAGGCCCGGTGTTATCCCGTGTTTTTCCTTCATCTCGGCCACTTCGGCCTTGAGTTCTTCCCTTATCTGTTTTGCTATCTGTGTTCCGCTGATTATTTTTGCTGCCATTATTCCTCCCTGAAGTGTACTGGTGTTGCATGAGCATTTTCACCGGCCTGTCTGCGTGTAACGCACAGGCAGGCGAGCAACAACGCCATCGGACCATTGATCTCGGAACGGCAGTTCCGACCAAAGATGGGTTTTGCAAGTGGCTCATTATGGCTACCCTTTTTCAAAGGGTGTGGCAAGTACCAAATGCCTAAAATTTGCCATTTTCATTCGGGAACCTGTATTTATATAGCATTTTTCGTAAAAGGACGAGGGTTTTCTCACTGATCCCCTCCCTCAAGACAAAGCCTTGCTGCAAAAGCTTGTTCCTTTCTATCTTAATGTCCTAAAATTATATCTTTCATGATTCAACTGCACAAAATATTATAATTTTGTGTACTATATTGTTTGTTTCGTACTTCGTAAATGTAAGGCGGAGTAAAGCGGGACGCCCTTAATACCTAAGTTGAGCGATTAGC
>DFBQ01000038.1:3928-7058 GCA_002367355.1 Deltaproteobacteria bacterium UBA3076
AATCGCTCAATTTAGGTAATATTGAACCTTTAACCCAAGAAGAAATACGGTTATTATCCAAAACTCGATATTATCCTTTAACCACAATGCCATGAATAAAAGACGGTTCTCTGCCAAGAAAACTATTACTGTATCCCTTACCGATTATCAACTTTTGGAATTCCACAGACAGGCTGTAGCCCTGCTGCCGGATCCTGGTGACCCCCGTCCCGGCCTTGCCATCATTACGCCAGGCAAAAGGCCGGATACAGAGAAACGAAGCTGTACTTGTTCGGGGCTATCTGAATCAAACTGTCTCCACGTCAAAAGACTTGCCGCAACAAGGGATAATTATTGCAAAAAATTATCCTGCCTTAATCTTGAAGAGGATTTCAAAAAGAGCGTCTGGCACAAACTGGCAGTCTGCCTGGGAGAAAACTCCGTTGAAACATTAAGGACCATTACCTTGAGCCATATAGGCCAAGACAACAGCAGCAGGCTGATGGTAACCGGCAATGACGGAAACGACTTGGTGTCTTACAAGGGACATGGACCGGATGCCCAACGGCTACATGAACGTTGCCGGCTGACATTACACAAGAATGAAGTACCACACAGGGGGGCGGTTCTCCGTAAGCTCAGGCACCTGACTCTCACGAATATGGAAAGAATGCTTCTTGAACGTGGACACGAGTCCCGGCGCTATGCCTTGGAGAGCACCTTCTGGTTTAGATTCGCCTACCACTGCTACCGGGAATTCGGGAAGGACGGCATTGAACTGCGACCTTCGATCAACCAGCAGACCGGAGATTTTATGTTGTCATGCCTTGATGACTCGGGGCTGAATCTGTTTCATCTGTTTGTGCCCGGAACAAGGGTAAAAGAGCTGCTCAACAACCTTAGAGATCATCTTTCCAACCAGCACCGGATGTCCATCCATCCCGTACCTCTAAAAACTATATTCAAGATTTCCATGAACACTGAGCTTGACCTGGACATCCGTCCTCAGATTCAGATGATCCAGCAAGGGGGCGAAAGCAAATTTTTTGAGCGACAGGACCTGGAACGATTCCGTTATGGAGATCTGATATATATCAAGGAGCTGGGTATCCTGGCCCAGCTTGAACCGCCAGGCAGCAAAAGACGCTTCAGTGTCCCGGTTCGAACCATTTTAAAGAAACATCAAATGCCCGCATTCATGGAGGAGTTGGCAGAAGACGGACAAAACAGATACGTGCTGGATGAATCGGCCCGGAGCATCAAGATCTTGAAAGATGCGGGCGAGCTTGAAATTACGCCGGATGCTATTGACCGTGACTGGTGCTGGCTTTCAGCTCAATACAGTATTGATGATACCTCTGTCTCTCTGGCCGATATTCTTGAGGCCCGGAGAGAGGGCAAACGGTTTATAAACACAAAAAAAGGCTGGGTTGATTGCCATTCTCCCCGCTTTGACCATCTTGATAAAATCTTTGGCAGTGATGTCACAAAAAGAATTGATGACTCCAAAGGGCAGATCAAGCTCTCCCGCTTGGAACTTCTTAAACTCTGTGCCTTTGAGGAAGGCCATATACAGGAACAAGAAGACAACCAACGGGCATCCCTTCTAAAAAGGCTTCTTGGCCTGATTCCACTGGAAAAGGTCTCTCCTCCCGGGGGTCTGACCTCCCCTCTGCGAAAATACCAGCTTAGGGGAATGGAATGGTGCTTTTACCTTTATAAAAACGGCCTGGGAGGACTTCTTTGTGACGATATGGGGCTTGGGAAGACCCATCAGGTCATGGGACTGATACTGCTTCTTTTGGAAAAGGAACGGATCAAGGCCCCGTTTCTGGTAGTCTGTCCCACAACGGTCCTGAGCCACTGGGAGAAAAAGATACGGATTTACGCGCCATCCCTCCGACCCATAGTTTACCATGGTCGGGAACGTAATCTCGAAAAAGAGCTGGAAGAAAATAGCGTTGTGCTTACATCTTACGGAATTTTATGGCGGGATATAGCCATTTTTAATAAGCTCCATTTTACACTGGCCGTCTTTGATGAAATCCAGCACATAAAAAATCCCTCTACCAGGGCCTATTCCGCGGCAAAAATCCTTGGAGCACACATGAAACTGGGGCTTACCGGGACGCCCATCGAAAACTCCCTTTTCGAGCTCAAGGCCCTTATGGACCTGACACTGCCCGGCTACCTTGAAACGGACAAGATGTTCCAGGAACGATACGTAGAATGTTCCCACAAAGTGCGGGCATCTCGCCAGGAGGAACTGAGCAGGCTGATAGCCCCGATCACCCTGCGACGCATAAAAGATAGCGTTCTTGACGAACTGCCTGAAAAAATTGAAGATATAATGACCTGCCGGTTAAGTGAACAGCAGGTCAAGCTTTATAGGGACGCTGTTTCATCAAAGGGCAAAAATCTTGTGGACGTTCTGGCCAAAAGCCGGGAACCCGTGCCCTACATGCACATATTCGCCATCCTCAACCTTCTAAAACAGATCTGTAACCACCCAGCCCTGGTACTAAAGAAGACCGAAAAATACGAAGATTACAGATCCGGCAAGTGGGACCTTTTTAAGGAGCTTCTGGAGCAGAGTCTGGACAGTGGGCAAAAGGTAGTGGTGTTCAGCCAGTATCTTGGAATGATAGATATTATGGAACGTCATCTGAAAAAACAGGGGTTTGACTTTGTCACCCTGACCGGGGCCAGCCAAAACCGGGGGGAAATCATAACCAGTTTCAATGAAGACCCTGATTGCCGCGTTATCCTTGCAAGCCTCAAGGCCGGTGGGACAGGTATAGACCTGATATCGGGATCGGTAGTGATTCACTATGACCGGTGGTGGAACGCTGCCAAAGAAGACCAGGCCACTGACCGGGTACACAGGATAGGCCAAAAACGGGTAGTACAGGTCTTCAAACTGGTAACCCAGGGAACACTGGAAGAAAAAATCAGCGCAATTATTGATAGAAAACGCAACCTTATGGATGATGTGATAAAAGAGGACAGCGCGGAACTAATAAAGACATTTAACCGGGAAGACCTGCTGGTCATGCTCACGCCTGAAGCTTTTTGATGCGCCTGATCGCGGAGACCATCCGCCGGGTCTTGGATCAGGACAAGGAAACATGAAAATTCGGCACTTTCTACC
>DFBQ01000038.1:7211-7599 GCA_002367355.1 Deltaproteobacteria bacterium UBA3076
TTCCCTTCAAAATCAGATAACATCCTGACGGTTATATAGTTACTCGCAGTTCTGTTATCACTTCCAGGTATGGCGGAATGCATCAAAAGTAACGATGCATATTGAACACAAGGTGGGTGACAAGATGTTTGTCGATTATGCAGGTGACAAACTGGTTATTATAGATCAGAAGGGACATAGGGGACATTGCCAATTTATACAACTTAAGGTATGTATGCTGTATGGTGAGACAAGCCCGATTGAATGCGCCTGGTGTTTTGCACCATGTTATGGCACGCGGCATTGAGCGACGGCCAATTTTTATTGATGACCGTGACAGAGATGAGTTTATTTACCGTCTATCAGATCTTGCTCAGGAAGGGAAACTGATCGTTTACGCATGGTCTTT
>DFBQ01000073.1:0-2005 GCA_002367355.1 Deltaproteobacteria bacterium UBA3076
TGATTAGTCTATGATTCCGTTGTAGAAAGTCAGAATTTACCGTAAAAGCGCAGCGGATGCAAATGTAGCCTATTATGTAATTGTAGAATTTTCTTTGCAGCTTTGCGTGAGGTTCTTTTAATCAGTCCATGATATTTTAATGTAAGAGGCGCCAAACTGAAACTGGCTATTGTTTCCCTGCCTTGTATGAGGCCCACCAGCCCTCCTCTTGGGCCTGCTGTTTTGTTGTCATATCTGAAGAGAAATTCGCCGGACATAGATGTCAGGGCCTTTGATCTGAATCTGTTCTACTACGATAGAGTCCTGGATGATCTGAGTAAGGGGAGCTTTAAAATTCGCCTCTATGACTGGAATGAAGAGACCACAGCTCAAAAAATCGGCCAGGCGGTGGATTTTCTGAGGCATGGCACACAGGAAAAATTCGACCTGAAGCTATACCATCATTTTGTGACTATTTTCTTGAGTTTTGAGAGCATCTTTAATGCATTTATGTCTGAAATGGCAAAAAGGCATGTGATAGGGCTCTCGGTGCCCGACAGGGTAAAGATATTTTTTGAGGATCTCGTCAACATGGTCCTGGATTATGGCCCGGATATGGTGGGCCTTTCGGTCCTTTTTAATAGCCAGACTGTTTTTGCCCTGCTCATGGCCTCTTTGATTAAAGAAAAAAAGGATATAAAGATTGTTTTGGGCGGGGCCAAACTCGGGGTCATGCATTATCCGGAGAGGCTTTTCAAGGAGCCCTGGGTCTTCAGTGCTAAGGACAGGACAAGGCAGTTGGAATTTGGGCAATATGTTGATTACCTTATTCCAGGGGAAGGGGAGAAGGCCTTGCTCAATCTTTGCATGGCTCAAAATGAGAAGGACCTAGTCGAGGTGCCCAATCTTGTCTATATGAAAGATCAGGAGGTCAGAACAAATCCGCCCCATGTCATTCACGACCTCGACCAGATACCTGAGCCGGATTTTAGCGACTTTCGCCTGGACAGGTACATAGGTCCTGAGGTAGTTCTACCTTTCTTGAGTTCAAGGGGATGTCCCTGGGGAAGATGCACATTCTGTACACATCATCATTCTTACTTACTCTATCGAGAGCTTGAAATTGAGGAATGTCTGAAGCAGATAAGACACCTAAAAGAACATTACGGGGCGTCATTTCTTAATTTTTATGATGAGATGATCCCTCCGGACCGTTTCAGAGACTTGGCCCAGGCAATAATTAATAAAGGAATAGAGATCTCCTACGCAGCATATGCCAAACCCATAAAAGAGTTTGATGCTGATCTGCTTAAGCTGATTCACCGGTCCGGGGGGCGTGTAATCATGTGGGGCGTGGAATCGGCCAGCCAGCGGGTCCTTAACCTCATGAGAAAGGGGACAAGGATCAAAGAAGCGGAGAAGGTCCTTCAAGATGCCAGACATGCAGGTCTTATGAACCTGATATTCATAATGTTTGGTTTTCCCACTGAGACAGCGGCGGAATTTTATGAAACCTTGAATTTTCTGGGGAAGAACCAGGATTACATACATGCCTTGTCCAAGGGCAAATTCGTCCTGTCAGAAGGTTCTCTTATCCAGAAAAAACCTGAAAAGTTTGCAATTACTGAGATCCGGGAGGCTGCGGAATCAAAAGTCTATAACAGGGTTTTCGACTATCAGGTCTCAAAAGGGCTTGGTCCCAGGGAGGTGTCGGCCCTGTACGAAAAGAACATTAAACATTTGGAATCCATTGGATTTACCCCTCGTTTCGGAGCTTATCGGGAGCACCTTCTGGCATATGCCGCATCAAGAGATGCGGGGAGCGAGGCCATAAGCGCTAAGTTATTTTTGCACCGGATGGACTAATGAACATCGAACGTCCAACATCGAATGTTGAATGGGAAATCTCAAGGGGACAACGCTGTTTCTGAATGAACTTAAAGGCCTTTTTCCTGCCCACACAGATAATTAGCTCAGACCAATGAAAGAAGAATGTTGGGAAAAGCGGCATCCTTCATTTTGTAGT
>DFBQ01000073.1:2148-4372 GCA_002367355.1 Deltaproteobacteria bacterium UBA3076
CTTGATATGAAGGATGCCGGAAAAGCAATACAAACAGTGGATTTTAAAAAAGGAAAACTCAGGGACGTTGTTGACTGAGTTGAATTAATCTTTCATTGTCCCCAATTCTCATGCCAACCTGAGGGTAACCGGACCAGTCGCCAGCAATTTTTTTTGCCACGGCCAGATCTTTTTTTACAGAGAAACATAGAGCAGGTTTTCCCATGGCCGGGAGACGACTGCCAGGGAAAAGGTCCGTCCGGCTTCGCCGGTTGAAATTGCTTACACCCCTATCCCAAAAATAGTGTCAAGACAATGAGCCATGAGATAATCACTCAAAGGGCAGCGCTTTTTTGCCCGATCGCCGCCTACACCGTGGAATGGGAAGCGCGCTCTTTCCATAGTTTCGGATCTCGTCTCCCGTGAAATACAGCTATTTCGCCGGAGAAAACGTCTGTGTGTGTCTGTGGCTAATTCAAAAAGCATTTCCAACTTAAAACAGATCCATTTGTACTGCCTCGTCTTTCCCCGATGCCTTTGCCCTTGAGCCACGCAACTCTTCCTTCTCCTCTTCGGAAAAGAGGCTGATCTTTCCGTAGAGCCCGTCGTGACCGGGACTTATTTTTATCTCACCCTTTCTCATGCGCAGTATTCCTTCCAGGATCCTTTCAGGCACAAAGCGCTGAAGCTCTTCCTCATTCTTCCAGAGGAGTATATTCATCTCAGATTCTCCAAGCTGAATCAGTCTCTGGTACTCTTTTTTTACTCTACCTGTGATGCTGCGCACACCAAATGTCTCAGCGACAATCTCCTCAAGAGGTACAAGGTGTACACAGGGCTTTGCGGTTTCAGGAATAAAGCCTTCAGGCCTGTCAGCAAGCTCCTCTATCCGATGCAGGACACCTACTGTGAGATTCTGGCCGCATACCGGACACTTGCCTCTGTGCTCAATAGTCTCCTGTGGTTTCATGCAGATATTGCAAGCCCTGTGACCATCCAAGTGATATTTACCCTCTTCCGGAAAAAACTCGATGGTCCCATCGAAGCCACGGCCCGGGTCCTTGATGGCAGCAATAATTGCTTCATAGGTAGGCTCGCAGGAAAAGCAATTTGCTTCCCTTGCCAGCTTGGATGGGGAATGGGCATCGGAGTTTGAAAGCAGGGTATATTGATCCAGGGCGGATAGCCGCCAGTTCATCTGAGGATCTGAAGAGAGTCCGGTCTCCAGGGCGAAAATATGCTCGCTCTGTTCCTCAAAGCACTCTTCCAGTGTGTCAAAGCCGGATTTCGCACCGAACAGAGAAAACCATGGAGTCCAGATATGTGCCGGCAATACAAAGCAATCAGAGGATACGTCCATTATTATTCTGACAAGTTCCTTTACCGGAAAGCCGAGGATTGGACGGCCATCTGAAGTGATATTCCCTATTGAACCAACGCGGTCCTGGATCTCTTCTACCACCTGGAAATCAGGTGCGAAGAAAACCGTATGTATTCTGCGACTTTTCCCACCCTGGGTGAAAATGTTGGATACCTCAGAAGTAAGGATGAATTTTGTACCCTCAGGATCGTCTTTGCAGACATAGAGTCCTGTACCCTCAGGCTCCAATTCCTCCCTTAATTCTTCAAGATAGCCCGGATGGGTGAAGTCACCTGTGCCGACAACAGATAATCCTTTCTGCTTGGCGAAACGATTAATAATACCTGGATGCATATCAGGACTTGTTGCCCTGCTGAAGTGGGAATGAATGTGAAAATCAGCAAGAAAAGCACCTTGTTTCCATTGAAAAACCGGATAAGTCATTTTTAACCTCTCCTCAATCCCTCAATCATTAGTTCTATATAACACCTTTGTAGCAAGAGGCTCCAGCAAAACCTAATATTTTGCTGAATACTCGTTAGACGATTTTTTCTCCTCTATGGATATCAAGTATTGACCGCTGGGATACAAAAGTTTAGCTTAGCATATGATTCTGCTGAAAATACCCTGTGTCTGCGGCGTTGTATAAGAGCTGAAAGCCTGAAGCCGAAAGCTGAAAGGGGTTGATTGTGATAGCTCTTTGAGCTTTAAGCTGATTTCAGCGTCTTGCATCCGGGACATTTTGAGCAAAATCACTTTATATATATTCTGCTAACAATAAAATTTTGTAAGCGTTCACAGGGCACCGCATCTGCTTTGTTGTCGGGCACTTGAAGTACAGGGAGTACGTCTGCGTACCCTCCGCCTCGCATCTGCAGCACCCTG
>DFBQ01000224.1 GCA_002367355.1 Deltaproteobacteria bacterium UBA3076
ATAAAGATTGACCTAATAAAAAAATATGTGTATTTTTAAATTAAATAACTTGCTGACAATATTGAAAAATTAAGTGTAGTCAGTAATTGCACACCAAGATTTTAAAAATCTATACTGTTGTTTTGCTTGGGGAACTTCAGGCTAAAGTTCTCAGGAAGTGTAAGGAACAAGTATTTGTTGTATGGGCTATTTCAAATATTGGAAAGTTATGGAAAGAATAAGGCCTAATCGGGTAAGGGGAGGTTTTCCTCCTCCCCTCCCCACACCACATAGCATGCGGGTCCGCACAGGCGGTTCACTGAGACTACCGGCCCTGACCGGATTCAGATAGATATACCGCGTATAGGATATTTGGGAACTTACATAACGATTGCCATCTACGGAATATTCGTACTTAATAAATATCCTGCGGCCGATAATCCTTTTGGCACCGGATAGACGAGAATCTATGATCTTTCCTTCTGTCGTTGGCCAGTTCTGCGACTCATACCCTTTGTAGATTTTGTAAATCCCATAAAATCCAATAACAATTTCTGCAAATAAAACTATAACTAAAGGGTTGACATCTGGTTTTTGTCCTTTTTGTTTCATAGTATCATTGGTCTGTACTCTTCAATTTCTTCAATCCCTCATTAACGCTTAAACTCAGGCAGGTACCTGCTTACCTCGGTAAGCATGGTGTCCACTTCACGATAGGTTCTCTTGAGTTCATTCAAGGCGCTGCCCATCAGGGGAATATTTTTGGATACCTTGGTTCGACCGAGTTCCAGCAACCTCAAAGAATGCCCGGCTACGCGTTCAAAGTTGTTAACAGAAAGTATCAACATCGGTATTCTCTCTGCCTCTTCCTCACTCAGGTCTTGCTGTGAAATCTGGATCACATACCGGGAGATGGCCTCCCGCAGGCTTTGGACACCCTTTGCATACTCTTCCACTCGGTTCAGAAGCCTCTCATCATTATACATGAATCCATCCATGGCATACTTTATCATATTCCGGGAAATTTCACCCAGTCTGACTATTTCCTTAATTGCCAGTTCTATGGCAATAACAGGTTCTTTAACAAATTTATCATCAAGATATTGCGGGGTCTCTATGCCGGGTTTTTCAACTGCCCCGGCAGGGACAATCCAGCAAATGAACCTTGAAAAATATCCCACGATCGGCAGGAATAAAAAGGCGTCCATTAACTTTATCATTACGTGAATATTGGCAATCTGGTGGGCGAGGCTGCCACCCATTTTAGGAATTATCCAGAGATAAAACTGGTAGAAGATCACCAGAGTGAGAAAAACACCGAAAAAATTAAAAAAGGCATGCGAAATCGCCGCACGTTTAGAATCAACGTCAGTACCAATGCTCGCAATAAGCGCTGTTACGCAGGTTCCGATATTGCAGCCCAGGATCAGCGGGATCGCTTCTTTCAAATCACCCACCATGCCCTGGGACGCAAGCATGACCAGAATGCTTACTGTAACGCTGCTGCTCTGGACAATTGCTGTGGCAACTGTCCCCACTGCTAAACCTATCAGAATTCCCTTAGGGCTGCCGCTGCTCAACAAAAAGAGATTCTTAATAATATGGTGCGACTCAGTGGGGATCGCCTTTTTCATAAGAACAAGGCCTAGAAACAGTATTCCAAAACCAAGCAAGATCAATCCGCTATCCTTGACCCTGGCGTCCTTAAAGAATAAATGCAGGACCATTCCCAGCCCTATGGCCGGAAGGGCCCATTGTTCAGGGTTAAAGGCAACAAGTTGGGCCGTTATAGTGGTCCCTATGTTCGCCCCAAGGATTACTCCTATTGACTGGAAAAAATTAATAAGTCCCGCATTGATGAGACCGATAACCATGACAGTAGTGGCACTGCTGCTCTGAAGAATTCCAGTTACGATAGCGCCAAAGAGTAAGCCGTAAACAGGACGTTTCGTAATGGTCCCCAGCACCTTTTTCATCCTGTCGCCAACCACTTTCTGGAGGCTGTCGCTCATGAGGTGCAGACCATAAAGAAAGAGCCCGAGTCCTCCAAAAACCTGAAGCAGGATGGCCTTCATGGGGATTCACCTCTCTGAGGGACTTCAAAGAACACTTCAGCCTCTTGATCTGTTTTGGCCCAGGGGGTCGAATGTCGAAATAATACTTCGATATTCTGCGGTTCCTTGTTCTGCGGTTCGATATTCAAAATGGATGACTAAAGAACCAACCTCGAAAACTGCAAACTACAAAATGAAGGATGCCAAATATTACCTTTTTTGGCGTACTTCATATCCTCTCGCGGATCACAAGGACATAGAGACGGTCAGCCGCGTCTTCTATCACATCCGAGATTTCAGCAACCCTTCGGAGGAAACTTTCCATTTGGATCTTGTTGGCAAGAGGAAGATCGGAGTGGAAAATGGTTATCAACAGTGCCTCCTCCTTTTTGTCAATCTCTGATTCCATGACACCAATAGAGTTGATCTTTTCCTTAATGGCAGCAAGGACGTCGTGTACCTGCAAAGCGTCATAGGGTTCATAGAGCTTCACAGCATCTTGAAAAACACGAAACATCTCTATTATGATCTCAACGATCTCGCGGAGGGTCTTCACATAGGCCTCCGGGACTTCCGGGCTCTGATATACCACCACATCACAGGCTGTTTCGGCCTTGTTGGCAATCTCGTCCACACAATCGGTCATCATATAGATATCTTTACGCTCAATAGGGAGAAAGGCCCCAGAGAAAAGGTGGTCGCCAATCTCTCTGCGCTGCACATCGGCTTCGGTCTCAATATGATCGCAGCTTTCATGAAGTGATTGGGCTTTGGCAAACTCCCCTTGGAAATAGGCCTCAAAACAATTCTCAAAACAGTCCAGGCATTCTCCTACTTTTTTTACGTGTTCATCTATAAGTTTCTTTACCTCTTTCTCCTTTTCTGTGAACATTTCAACCTCCGCTGGCAGGAAATTATTTCCAGGCAATTAGGAAAAATAATTCGGTACAAGGAAATGCCTGCTTCTTTTAATAGTACATCACGGTTTCGGCAGGATCTGAATCAGTCATTCGAATTGCAAAGCCTTGCCCAAAGAGGCAAGGCTTTCTATGAGAATAAACAGTTTATGGCCGAAGCTGTCAAGAATGATGGGTTGAACCCAGCACTGAAGCATGAGTCAAA
>DFBQ01000231.1 GCA_002367355.1 Deltaproteobacteria bacterium UBA3076
CAAAATTGTGTCTGAACGGCCTTTTCGTTCAGGCACTAATTGTCCGCACTTATGACATCCCCTTGCTCATAAAGCTTCTGAATAAAGTTTTCGGCTTTGAGTTCGGGATAAACGCTGCACCCTGGTCCTATTTTTATCCCCTGGGGTATTTGGGTTCGGACGCCGATTACAGCGAGCGCCTCGTCCTGTTTACCAATCACGGAATCTCTACCAATACTGACACCAAGGTCAGTTATAGTATTCTCAATTCTGGCTCCTGGTCCGACCTGGGTGTCGAAAAACAGTATTGAATCTTTTACCACTGCCCCTGTTCCTACATAGGCCCCGGGAAAAAGGATTGATCGAGCAACTTGTCCTTCAATTCTGACCCCGTTATAAATCCTTGAGTTATTTATTGAGCCTTGAGGGCCGATAAGCGCAGGGCCCCGATCTCTTATTGCCTCGTGATCAAGGTTGGTGCGTACTTGCCAATCGGACAGTTTTATTTCGGGATGTTCTCCCAAGAGATCCATGTTAGCGGTCCAGTATTCCTCAAGGGTCCGGCTGTATCCCCAATAGCCGTGAAATTTGTAACCATATACCTTATGTTTGCTCATTATGGCAGGAAATATGTCTCTGCCAAACTCATGGGAGTCAATTCCGGCGTTTTCCTTCAAGGCTTGGTCCAGAATCTCCGTCCTGAACAGGTATATGGTCATGGAGGCCCAGTTCGATGCAGGGTGGGCAGGTTTTTCTAAATATTCCAGAAGACGGCCTCCTCTTGGGTCATCCTCAGAAATCCGGGCCAGGCCGAATCTGGATGAACCTGCCGGAGAAACCTGAACAAAGGAAGCAGTAACATCGGCCCCCATGTCCAGATGAAATTGAATGAGTTTCTGATAATTCATGTGATAGATATGGTCGCCGGATAGAATTAGTACAAGGTCTGGTTTGTGAGCATGAATAAAGTCAAGGTTCTGATATACCGCGTCGGCTGTGCCCTGATACCAGTCTGAGGCGTGCAAGCCTTGAAAGGGAGGCAGAAGAGTGATACCACGATGTCTGCCTGTCATGTCCCAGGATGCGCCTGTCCCGATGTGCTCTATTAGAGATGAGGACCTATACTGGCTGAGAATTCCGACTCTCTCGATGCCTGATTGCATGAGGTTGCTGAGAGGGAAATCTATGAATCTGTAGAGGCCTCCAAAAGGTACTGTGGACTTGGGCCTGAGGAAGGTAAGGACTCCAAGTTCATCAACCCTGCCGCCCGCAAGGACCATAGCTAAGATTTTTGGCATTTGCTAACCTGTGAATAAATCTGAAATTAAAGTTCTCCAATGAGCTAATTACCAAATTATATAGACATTGAGTCTGTCACGGAAGAGGCGAATGTATCCGGGCCGTTACTGTCAGGTCCGCCTGCAGCCTCTTCCGAGGCTGCCTCCTCCATGGCTTCATCAACCATCTGGTCAAAGTCCTCACCAAGGTCATCTCCCGCCAGACCTCCCATCTTCTTCATCCACTTAGCCATGCTCTTGGGATCATTTTCGTCAAGACCTGCCATCATTGCCGGATCTGCTAATTTTTCCAGTCTTGTCTCTTCAGAAAGGCGTACATTAACCCTGGAGATCAACTTGGTGACCGATTTACTTCCACAGTGTTTGCAATGGGAGAAAAAATCATCCTTGTTAAGGACAAGGTGAGAAGAAATCTTTCCACACTTATCACAGCGATATTCGTAGATCGGCATGTTTTATTTCCCTCCATGTGCTGGATTGTGTACACAATTTGTTTACGCAAGATGTTTAACTACCAAGCGAAGGAGCGTGTTTGTTGTAAATTTTTTGGCCGCACCATTAGGCAAATTCTTGTAGGGGACCTCCGCCCTGGCACTCTGCCTGTGCCCGCCGGCCGACCCCATTTTTCCAAAGACCTGGGCCGCCAGTTTGCCTGCATTTCTCTTATAGCCATCGCAGCGAAAGATGACTACCAGTTTTTCTCCATACTGGCCGGATATTATGACCATGCCTATGTCATGAATATGTGCAAAAAAATCGGCTACCACGACAAGAATATCCGGATTTCCAACACGGCCCAGATGGACATAAATACGTTTTTTGCTGGTTTTCATGGTTTCCAGGGCGATCTTGAAATATTTCAGTTCTGATCGCCTTATATCAGCAGTCTCTATCTTATTCAGCAGTTGCTGGTTGATTTGCTTAAAGAGGTATTGGAAACATAGTATATCAGATGGAGAGGTCTTCTTGGTAAAGTTTTGGGTATCGGCTTTGATGCCGTAAAAAAGTGCTGTTGCAAGGGCTACTGCAGGTTTTATTTTAGCGGCCTTCAGGTATTCTGTGAGCATGGAGGCAACTGCTCCATATTCCGGCCGTATGTCTACAAAGGGGGCATCCCATCCATCAGTGACGGGGTGATGGTCTATTACCGCATTATAAGAAATTGAAGCCAGATCCGGATGGTGCGGGGGTTGGGAATCTATCAGCACGAATTTGGTGTATTGATCCTGCTTTGTCCCCCTCAGGCGCTGCATGGGAATTTTAAGAAAGTCTCTCATTGCAAGATTATTCACACGCTTTATCTCATTATTGTGAGCGATTGTCACCCCTTCCACTCTTCGACTGAGCAGTCTTTTTACTGCCTTGGCACTGGCCATGGCATCGGGGTCAGCTACTATTACGACCAGTACGCGATCGTCCCGCTTGAAGATCTGCAAGAAAGAGCGGAGACGTTCCTTGTTAGAAAGCCTTTTTGTGATACGCGCACTTTGATCAGGAGATTGTGGCGAACCAGCTTTTTTAGGATCGTGTTTATTGTTATTATTAACCGAGTTTGTCATTTTATATAAGAGCCTTATAAAGCATACATGTAACTTCTCAATAAGTCCGGGCAAATCATGTTTTGCGACTATCCACGACTGTTACCCAGATATATTGAGAAGTTACATGTTTTGTGCCTGAACAAAAAGTTCATTTTTACGTAGGCGAAACCCAACAAAGCACAGTTTGGATTAAGGAGCAATTCTAAATTAGTCATCATGCTTAGTCCAAGGAATATTAGCGCCTTTTATCCTGCTTCACGGTATTGCATAACCCCTGGGGGTTATCATCCTGCCTTGCCACACAAAGGTCTGACTGTTTCCAACTATTATTGTAGTCTGCATATCAATATCCTGGCTTGCAAGGTCGGATAGTGTGGTAATAATAACAGTCTCTCCTTGTCTCATTGCCCTTCGAACTATCCCAACAGGGGTAGAAAATTTTCTATACTCCTTGAGTATTTTCACCGCTTCTTCAAGCTGTTTGATCCTGCGGCGGCTTCTGGGATTATAAATAGCAACAACAAAGTCTGCCTGACCTGCAGCATGTAGGCGTTTAACAATAAGATCCCAAGGGGTCAGGATGTCGCTAAGGCTAATCACTGAAAAATCGTGGGCAAGAGGGGCGCCGAGCCTTGATGAACAGGCGTTTAGAGCTGAAATGCCGGGAATGACATTCACTTCAACCTGTGCGCCTTCCGGATGGGCTTGCAGGATTTGCAGTACCAAGCCGGCCAGTCCATAGATCCCGGGATCGCCACTACAGACCATGGCTACCCGTTTGCCGGAAAGGGCAAGATCCGTTGCGGCCCTGCAGCGATCAACCTCCTGCCTCATGCCGGTTGCGATGACCTCTTTCTCCGGACCTAAGATCGGGCGTATAAGGTCGATATAGGTCTTATAACCGATTATTACGTCTGAAGCAGCTAAGCTATCATGGGCAACAGGAGCCATCCACATGGGATCTCCAGGCCCAAGGCCGAGGACGTCCAGCCTTCCAACTTTATGATCAAATGAGTCTGATGTTATAATCATCTTGTAGTTTTGGACTACTTCTTTATTATGTGCTAAAAGTTAATTTTAAGGTCCAAAGATAAACATTACACCAAGTCGCAGTATCGGCAAATGGCACTATGGAGGATCTCTTGCGAAAAGGCTTAAGGTGTTACCACTGGGTCTGGTTGGCGCTCATGGCTAAGTTTGGCTGGGATGTGGCTGGAACCTGGATTAAAAAAAAGAGGGCAAAAAAGGTAAATCACGAGATGAAAGAGGCCTAAAAAAGCAATCATAAACTCCGCATTTATTTCAAATCATTTCATCAAATAACCCTTGAGCCGGATATCTTCCACTCTAAGCGGTGCAAGCTCATGATTTAGACACCTGATTATTGGTTGTCTGTATTGCCTCAGGAAGTTTTTTTGAATACCTGAGCTTATGTCGATCCCCTTTAGTTCCCCGTAGATTATGTCTCTGACCCAGGCCTCTTTTTTTCGAATTGCGTGCTTTGTCTTGGCATCAGATACAATAAGTTCCACTTGTAATTTAAAAAAGATCATTTCCTTGTCCCGTTGCGCCGGGATAAGAAACGGGTCAAGATCCATGGTTTCAAAATCACCATGATTGGCCAAGGTGTCCGGGATATCTTCTGTAACTGCACTATGTGGCTCAAAAAACGGAGCCGAAAGATTCCACAGAAGCACAAGTCCCACTGTAAGAAGAATTCCCGACACCCCTGTTATGGTCCAAATAATCCAAGATGCTTCGTCCGGCGGGATGGCCTCTTCCGTGGATAGTGTCAGTTCCTTTTCATCTGATTCATTATAGCTATTATCCTCAAAAAGCCGGATATCAACCGGGTGATCTCCTTCATCCCATAATTTGTCTTCAGAAAGTACCACCTCAAAGTCATTTTGCAGTGACTCTCTTGCGTTCGCATCGGCCTGCTGAGGACTATTATCGATAGAGTCCTCTACCGGTTTGGTGATTTCTGTAAATGGTCCTTCTTCAGAACCGGTTTTATCTTTAAAAATAGAAGTGTCTTGAGTCACAGCAATATATTATCAGGAAAAGATATCTGTGGGCGTTCACAGGTTCAGGGTTCAGAGGTTCAAAGGTCCAGAGTTTAACGAAAATCTGAACCGTTGATTCGTGAGTTATTCGTGAGTTATGAATGGAGTGGGAAAGCGTTCTATAGGCTATGGTGTAAAGGGAAACCGCGTCTTGCCAAACCCTGAGTTTTTTGAAACCTCTGTTGATATTTTTTCGATCCATGACTCACTTATCTCATGAATCATGTTATTTATCAACCTAATAAAAAACCCAATATTTCACCATTACATTATTCCAATGGTAAGCGAAGCGAACTAAGTTCATCCATCGATCTCCTTTGCGACAGGGGCTAAACGGACCCTAAGCCTCAACATGGCCTTGGTATGCATCTGGGATATGCGGGATTCCGTATATCCCATGATTTCCCCTATTTCTCGCATTGTGAGATCCTCGTAGTAATAAAGAGAGATTACGATTTTTTCCTTTTCCGGGAGAGCGGTTATGGCTTTTATCAAAATTTCTTTGATCTCGGTTTTATTCAATAAGGCAAAGGGGTTTATCTCACTATCGTCTGCTATTAAATCAAAGAGATCATCTTCATTATTGTCCGGCATTCTTCTGCGGATAGTTTCTATATCAAGGAAAGTTACGTTCTTTGTTTTATCCAATAATTTGTAGAATTTTTCTATGCTGATTCCCAATGCATCGGCAACTTCTTTGTCTTTGGGAGGTCGATTAAGCCCTTTTTCCAAATATTGGTATGTCTTTTCCAGTTCTGTAATTTTTTTCCGTATGGATCTCGGGACCCAATCAAGGGATCTGAGTTCATCCAATATGGCCCCACGAATACGGAATTCCGCGTAAGTCTTGAAACGAATTTTTTTTGATGAATCAAATTTCTCAATAGCATCCATTAATCCGATGACTCCTGAGCTTATGAGATCATCCTGGGATATGTTTGGGGGCAGGCGCATGGCGAGTCTTCCAGCAATGTATTTTATCAGAGGAGAATACTTGAGGATCAGTTCCTCACGTTTCTCCTGCGTGAGTGATTGACCGTTGCCGAAAAAAGCGTCAGTATAATCTCTAAGTGGTATTCTCGTGGGTTTTGCCAACACTCGCTTACGTTCCAAGGAGGTGTTCCCAGAGATATTTGACGTTACCGACAACATGGTTTTCTCTCCTATCATCTATTACCGGCAAGATATATTGTGCCAAGTCCATAACTCCCTGATCCATAGCTATTAATTAATCTCCGATTCCTTTGGTGTCTCAGCGTGATTTCTGAAGACATCTCAACCAGCATGTTTCTTTTTTTGATCAGTTGAATTGAGAAGAAACGAAATGACTTTGGGGGAGGGATAGAACTGAGTCAAAAGCAATCAAAAACAGAAAAACCCTCATTTCCTCTCCCCCTATCATAATCTGATCTTCCTGTAAGTTGCCCAACCAAATTATGTCCACGCTTTAAAGAAGCAACACTTGTACCAATAACCTGGAGAAGCATTCTCTGTATGTCTTAAGGGAACAGAAAGTAACTCTCCATCCTACTTTACAGTGAACGGTATGTGATTTCTTGAACTGATCAAGCGCCAAGCGCAAGCTCATATACTATTAAATGTTTTTATTAAGAAAACAGAGGGTTGCATTATTGAAGCCGTCTCTGACCTCGCCTTACGGGATAAGATAATAAATGCCTCTAATAGCAGATAAACAGGGGAGTAAACAGATATGAAAATATGACAGAAATGCGGACGAAAGAACCTTATACTTCCATGGTCGGACTGCAGGATACAAAATTATAGTCAATATTTTGACATAAATGGGAGTTTGACAAACAAGATGACAATTTTTTGTCACTCGGTTTCTATTAACCCGAACGGTTACAGTAACTTTAATATGCGGCTTGTGGATATGTCGTGAACAAAGGGAATCCTGGCTACATGGCCTCCTGCGTTCTTTACCGTTTTGGCTCCCACTATGTCTTTCTCTTCCCAATCCGCGCCCTTGACTAAAACATGTGGAACAATGGTCTGAATAAGATTTAAAGGAGTGGGATCGTTAAAAATCACCACATAGTCTACAGCGGCAAGTCCAGCCAGCACGTGCGCCCTCATTGCTTCGGGGTTTATGGGGCGCTCCGGACCCTTGATCTCTCTGACTGATTTGTCGCTGTTTAATCCTACCACCAGATAGTCGCCCAAGTGCCGGGCTGACTCCAGGTATGAGACATGACCTGCATGCAGGAGATCAAAACATCCATTGGTAAAAACCATCTTCTGGCCGGCCTTGCGTCTTCGATTGACCGCGGTATTCAGGGAAGGCAGGTCCAGTATCTTCGGATCAGCCTTTGGCCACCAGGACCTTGGTGCATGTGCAGTAAAAAAGTCCTGCCGCGCGGTGTGTATTTCATCCATATCCAGATCAGCCAAGACGATTGTCTCTCCGTCACAGGCCTTGGCAAGGATTTCCCCACGGGGTCCTATGATCTTGGAACCTCCACCGAATTCGGTGCCTCCAATCATGCCCCAGGCGTTTGCACCTGCCATAAAACATTGGTTCTCAATAGCCCTTGATTCCATCAGAAGCTCCAGGTGGTGTCTTCGGCTTAGCGGCCATAGGGCCGACAAAAGCACCAAGTCTACCCCCTGACATACAAGATGACGGACAAGTTCCGGGAAACGCAGGTCAAAACAGGTTATCAGGCCAAACCCCGGTTCGGTTTTTCTGAGAGGTATCCACAGGGCAACAGGGTCTGTCCCGGGGCTAAAGACATGATCCTCTTTCATCGGGGCAAAGAGATGGATCTTTCTATATTTATGAAATGTATTATCAGGTCCGATCACATAGGTAGTATTAAAGAGCTTCTCCCCTGATTCCTCTAATTCAGGAAGTGTGCCGACTATGTGGATTCCATTGGTTTCTGCTAAAATTTTAAGTTTGGACAGGAGCCCGGGGATTTCATGGGCCAGGTACTTGTCAGCTTCACTGAGAGGACCTGTTGCCCACAGTTCAGGAAGTAGAAGTAATTCCCCTCCTGCCTCTGCAGTTTCAATGGTTGCGGATTCAACTTTCTTCCAGTTGGCATGGATATCTTTTTCCCTGGGAGTGAACTGGAAAATACCCATTTTGAAAGTTGACACTGACTGTTTCATGCTTGAATAAAAGTAACTATTCAGGTTGAAGGTTGAAGGCTGAAGGCTGAAGGATTTCAAGCAGTTCGCAACGATCGAACAGAGATGAAGTCTCTAAACTAATACTGTAAATCTCGTTAGCCAACTCAAATGCCCACAGTTTTGTGTAATCACGCATGATTTGTCCCTATTAGTCTTCTACCTTCAGCCTATCCACCTGAATAGTTACCCTTAATTCAACATTCAACATTTGATTATACGGGATCATTTACTGTCCTACTCTCCAGTCCAATGTTCTTTCAATCCCTTCAGAAAGAGCTGTTTTGGGCTTCCAGCCCAGCACCTCCTCAGCCAGATCTATTTTTAGGCAGCTCTTTTTGAGATCTCCCGGCCTTGCAGAGGTCCTGTTTGGTGTCCTGAGAGAGTTGTCCAGAGGACGTTTTTTGGAAATCACATCAAATATGGTCTCAAAGAGGGCCTGGGTCCTGGTTTCCTTCCCTGTACCAATGTTTACGGCCTTTTTGTTTCCCGCTTCAAGGGCAAGAAGATTTGCCTCCACGATATCTCCCACATAGCAGTAGTCCCTGATCATGCCCTCGGGTTCAGAGGAAAAATGGTAGAGCGTACTAGGCTTATTTTCAAGGAATCTGTCCATAAAAATGGCCACTACCCCTGCCTCACCATTAGGTATCTGGCGAGGGCCATAGATGTTGGAATATCTTAGAACAGTATAATTCAATCCGTACTGGTGCTCGTAGAAGTGAAGGTAGTTTTCTGAAACTGCCTTTGCTATGGCATAAGGAGATAGGGGCTGCGGAGGATAGCCCTCAGAGGTGGGGTACTCTTCAGCCTCTCCATATATGGCCCCTCCCGAGGATATGAATATGACCTTGCGTGTACCGACCATCCTGGCACCTTCCAGCAGGTTGATAAAACCCTCGATATTTACTGAGGCGTCAAACCCGGGGTCTTCCACAGAAGCAGGGACAGAGATTTGGGCTGCGTGGTGATTTATCACCTCCGGCTTTTCGTAATCCAGTAGTTTGTGTATCTCCGGGGCCCTGATGTCCATTAAATAGAATTTTGCCTCAGGATGCAGGTTCTTCCGTTTTCCTGTGTACAGGTTGTCTACCACTACAACTTCATGACCTGCCTCTATGTACGCACCTGTCACATTTGAACCTATAAAACCCGCTCCGCCGGTTACAAGGATTTTCATATCCACAGATCTCCTTAATATATACTAGAGCTATTAGCTTAATGATTATAGGATGTTTTGCTATTACAAACTTTCACCCTGTTGAATCTCCAAAGGGGGCAGCGAAGCTGCATTCAACAGGGTGAACCCGTTGGGTGTTNNGTGTTATTTCTAATTAACGTAATATCTTGATTTTGCAAAGCTAAACGCTAATGGCTAACAGCTAATCGCTTAGCTTAGGTTATATAGTATTACCATGCTCATACAGTCCTCACTCCTCGCAATGAAAGCTCGGAACCAGGTGCTTTCGTTCAGCCCTATTAATTATTCGGTAATTCCACCACGGAGCTTAAATCTGCGGTGAATATGATCTTGTCCAAATATGCACGGCGGGCAACCTAATGGAATCGGCGGCATCCTTCATTCTGTAATTTACACTTTATTCATATTTCAGTGCCTCTATGGGATTCAGCATCGATGCCTTTCTTGCCGGGTAAAGACCGAATACTATGCCAATCACCAGCGCAAAACAAAAAGATAAAACTATTGATTGTACAGACACAACTGATGACCATCCGGCAAATATTGACATAACTTCAGATACGGAAATGCCAAGAAGGATACCCAGAATACCTCCGGCAGAGCAAAGTACCAGCGACTCTATAAGGAACTGAAAAAGGATGTCCCTCGTCCTTGCGCCCACTGCCATCCGGATTCCGATCTCCCTGGTTCGCTCAGTTACCGAGACGAGCATGATATTCATTATACCGATTCCACCAACAACAAGGGAGACAGAGGCAATACTTGCAAGGACAATTGTCATTGTCTTCATGCTGGATGCAGCGGCATCCTGAATGTCGGCCATGTTCTTGATGATGAAATCATCCTTTTTCCCGCTGTGGATCCGGTGCCGCTCCCGCAAGAGCAAGGTGATTTCTTCCTGGGCCCTTATCATAAGTGCTTCATTTCCAGCCGAAACATTGATCTGCTTCAGCACGCTGTGCTTGCCAAGGAGGCGCTTCCGGGCCGTGGTTAAAGGCACCAGGATTACATCATCCTGATCAGTGCCCATGGCCGATTGCCCCTTTTCCTCCAGAAGGCCGATCACCTTAAATGGGACCCGTTTTATCCTGATGATCTCCCCGATAGATGGCATTTGTGGAAATAGATTTTCAGCCACTGTCTTCCCTATCACTGCCACCTTAGTGCTGTACCTTACATCAGCATCTGTAAATGACTTCCCTGAAACAATCGGCCATTGTCTGATAGTCAGGTAGTCCGGGGAGGTTCCTGTGATGCGGGTGGACCAGTTCAGATTCCCGTAGACCACTTGGGCAGTTGTCCTCACTACCGGAGCGGCCAGAACTACTGAGGGACATTTTTCTATTATGGCGGACACGTCTTCCGGCACCAGGGTGTTTATGCTCCCCCATCCACCCCTGATTCCTCCCCTGGTCAGGCTGCCGGACTGGACAAGGAGCATGTTGGTGCCGAGGCTGGCGATCTTGTCCTTGATGCTCTCTCTTGCCCCTTGGCCTATTCCGATCATGGTGATCACCGCGCTTACCCCGATGATAATGCCAAGCATGGTCAATAATGAACGGATCTTATTCCTTAATAGGGCGCGGCAGGAGATCCTGAGCCCAACAGTGACCTTCACAGAACCCCCGTACTATCTTTAATAATCACTCCGTCCTTTAACCAGACCTGCCTCCTTGCAAAACAGGCAATGTCTTGGTCATGGGTAACGAAAATAACAGTCTTTTTTAGTTTTACGTTCAGGTCCTGAAAGATCTCTATTATCTCGCGGCCGGTCTTGCTGTCAAGGTTGCCGGTAGGCTCGTCTGCCAGGACGATGGAAGGATTGTTTACCAAGGCCCTTGCTATGGCCACCCTCTGCTGCTCTCCTCCGGAGAGCTGGCCTGGATAGTGTCTTTCCCTCTCTACCAGGCCAACGGCCCTCAATGCCTCCCTTGCAAGCATTTCCCTCTCTTTTGCCAGTATCCCATCTTTGTAATATAGTGGTAACTCAGCGTTTTCCAGTGCGGTTGTCCTGGGCAGGAGATTGAATCCCTGGAACACAAAACCTATCTTTTCATTTCGGATCCTTGCCATTTCATCTCTGGACAAACGCGCCACATCCACGCCTTCCAGCATATAAACCCCCGCCGTGGGCCTATCAAGGCACCCCAGTATATTCATGAGTGTGGATTTGCCCGAACCTGAAGCGCCCAGTATGGCAGTGAACTCACCTCTGGAGATTTCAAAAGATACACCTTGGACTGCAGCAACCTCAATGCCGTCAAGAAAGTAGGTTTTATAAAGGTCCATTACAGCAATCTGTCTACTCTCCGCCATTTATGGATGAAATCCTCTAAAAGCCCCGGATCTAGACGCAGATCTGTCCTTTTTTGAAATAATCGGTTTGCCATCTCTGTCCAGGGCCTGTATTATAAATTTTTCGCCAACTTTTATAGCCCCCTGAACAAGCTCTGTATACTCACCATCCGTCATCCCTGTCCTTATCGGAACAGGCTCCGGATTTCCCTCTCTATCCATTCGCCATACAAGTCTTGAACCTCCGGCCATGCAACCCCTTCCCGCCTTTTTGCCTATTTTGATATTGCCTGGCGGGATAAATCTCAAGGCCACATTGGGTATCTTAATGACATCACTCCTGTGCTCCACCGTTACAGTGACGTTGGACGTCATCCCCGGCTTCAGCTTCAGATCCCTGTTTTCCACGTCTATAACCACATCGTAGGTAACCACATTCTGTACTATAACCGGTGATATTCTGACCTGTTTCACTATTCCCTTAAAGATTGTGTAAGGAAAGGCATCAACAGTAAATAATGCCTTTTGTCCCTCCTTGATGCATCCTATGTCTGCCTCGTCAATACTGGCATTGACCTGCATCTTTGTCAGGTCTTCTGCTATCTTGAAAAGGACCGGGGTCTGCATTCTGGCAGTCAGTGTCTGCCCCTCATCCACCTCTCTTGACACGACTATCCCATTCACAGGTGATCTGATGATGGTGTAATCCAGATTGGCTCTGGCCCTGTTCAGGGCTGCTTCCGCACTCCTTACCTGGGATGTGGCTGCCTGGTAATCGGCCCGCTTGGAAGCCACATTTGCCTTCTGGGCATTGAGCTCGGCTGCAGCGCTCTCCACCTGGGCAAGCGCTTGTTTGTAGTCTGACTCTCTTTGATCTCTTTCGCTTGCAGATACAAGCTCTGTCTTAAAGAGATCGACATATCTCTTATACTCTCTCTGGGCATACAAAAGGCCGGCTTTTCCCTTTTTCAGATCGGCCTCAGCGCTTGTGACCCTTGATTCGGCCAGGCTGATATTTTCCAGGGCGCTTTTCAGGTTCGCCTGTGCACTCTCCAGCCTTGCCTCAGCTTCTTCTAAATCTCTCTCAGACAGTTCAGGATCTATCTTGGCGACTATGTCTCCCTTCTTGACGACGGAATTGAAGTCGGCAAAGAGCCTCCACACCTTGCCTGAAACCTGAGCCCCCACATTCACAATGGTTACAGGATTTACAGTTCCGGTTGCAGATATGGTCCGCACAATATCTCCTTTTACAACTTCCTTTGTCTTAAAAGTAAATCTTTCCTGAGAGCTGATATGGAAATAGATACCAAAACATACTGCTATAATGAGGAAAAGCAGGATACAGATAATAACGGTTTTTTTTATCAATTCTCAGTCCTCAGTTCAAGATTCGAGATACTGAATGGTATTGTTCCGGCAGCCCTTTCAATCAATGCACCTGCAATTTTGTGGTCACATAAGGCCTGTATCCGGTTAGTCTCGGCATCAAGCAAGAGCACCCTGGCATCAGTCAGATCAATAATAGTCGCAAGCCCCACCTCATATCTGCCCTCAGCCAGCCTCAGGTTCTCTTTTGCCTGCTCCACGGCAATCTCTGTGGCAGAGAGCATCTCCTCCGCCTCTCTCAATGATAAGAGCGCCTGCTCAACCTCCTTCCTGATCTGAAGCTTCAATCCCCCAATCCGGGCCTTAGCGCCTCTCCAATTATCACGTGCTTCACTTAACTTATATGAAGTGTCAAGACCACTGAATATTGGAAGATCCAGGGTTACACCTGCTTTCCATTCCCTGTCCAGCGGAGTTGATTCGCCTTCCCAATTGTAATAGAATCTGGCAGTAAGTTTTGGAAGATGCTCTTGTCGGCATAGATCTATCTTATGACTCATGGCCTTTAACCCGGCATCAAGCTCCAAAAGCTCCGGCCTGTTTATGTAAGCAAGGGAAAGTATCTCATCTATCTGATAATCTGATGTTTTAAATTCCAGATCATCCTTTATCTGATAGGATACCGGCTCGCCAAGTCCCATGGCATTGTCCAGCCTGACCTTGGAAAGCCTGACCCCGTTCTCTGCCTTAATAAGATCCACCTTTGCATTGGAGACATCCACCTCTGCTCTGGCAACATCTATCTTAGGTCTGGTACCTGCTTCATAGAATCCCCTGGCCTGCTTCAAGTGAAGCTCTGCTGAGGCGAATGCCTCTTGATTGACTTTCTCAAGTCTCAATGCCTTGAGATGACTGTAGTACTCCTCTTCCAGTTTAAATACTATATCTTGACCTGTAGTATTCAATACGTATGATATCGCCCTTGCCTCCTCCTTACTCATTCTCCACAAGGAAAGGGACCGGCCAAAGTCAAATATGTTCTGAGAAAGAGAAAAGCCAATGATGTAATTATCTCTGGAATCGGATAAAGCGTTTGAATGGCCTTGATTCACTTCTGACCTGGAATAACCGGAAGAAAAATCAAGAAAGGGGAGAAAGCTGGAAAAAGACTGCCCTACTCTGGATTTGCCCGCTTTTACCTCTGCCCGCTTTGATCTGATGTCAGGATGCCCTTCAACTGCGATTTCTATACAGTCCTCCAAAGACAGTATCTTCCCTTTTATATCATCTACGTCTTCTTCCTGTTGAGCCAAGGCTATACTGAATATAGAGGTAAACAGAATGAGATGTGCGGTGATAATAAGTCTTATAGCCATGTAATGAGTGCCAAACTTTATGCCTTTTCCAAAAAACCGGGGGGGAATGCAAACTGAAGGATGCCGGCATTATTCCGTAATTTCCGAACTCGGCACCTTTGCAATGTGGCCGGGACCTGCGTCAAAAATGACTGCGTACTCAACTTCCGGCTTTTTGAAGCTAAACTCGCTATTCTCATTCATATACCCTGCCAGGATGATCTTTCCGTCGGCATCAACTACCTGAATCCTCATGCCTGCAGCAGAGTCTCCGTCTGAGAATCCACCTTCGCACACGATGGTTCCGTTCCCTTGATCCGTGCAAGAGCAGAGCGGAGTATGTGAAAAAGCCCGAGAGGACAAACAAATAGACAATAACAAACAGCCAAAAAATACAATTTTTCTCATAATTTCATCTCCTGATGCCTACCTCGAAATTTGAGGCAACGTCGCAGATTAGGTGTTTTAAGCAGAATTATAGAATGAAAAAGGGGTTGGAGGCCTGTGCCTCCAACCCCTTCCCATGTATGTGTTAACTGAATACCTGCATGAAGCTAAAAGTAAACATCCAGTTTAGCTGTAAAGGTCCTCCCTGTGCGGAAATTTCCTTCATCACCTTTATCAGAGTCAAAGATATTGTCCGCCTCAAAGGACAACTTTGCCTTGTCAGAAAGATATTTGAATATCTTGGCATCTACAACTGTATGCTCATCGATCTGGTCGGTGTTATCCGAGTTTTTGTACTGCTTACCGATATACGAGATAGTGGCACTTGCACCAAGACCGTATCTTTTCAGTTCATACGCAGGCGAAAAGCTGAAAAAGTGTTTAGGAGTGTAAGTCAGCTCTTTGCCGGTCTCTTTATTTTCAGAATCAGTATAAGTGTAAGACAGAGAAGCAGAGAACTCTTCGAACAGATACGTTCTGCACATGAATTCAATGCCCTATGTCCATGCCTCTTCCACGTTTCTGTACTCCATCAGCGGCAGGCTGGGATCTCCATATTCGGTCCCTGTATCCTCTCTTACTACCATGTCATCCACGTCATTGCGGAAATAACCCAGGTTGACCATGATTCGATCGTCCATCAGCCACTGTTCCACACTTGCAGAGTAACCGACAGCCGTTTCAGGATCCAGGTCCGGGTTAGATTTGCAGTAATAACCACCGTGCCTGTATGGAGTACTGTAATAGAGTTGTCGAATGGTTGGGGACTTGAAGGCCCTGCCAACCGAAGCCCTGAAAGTTGTATCTTTCAGAGGCCTGTACATCAGACTCAATTTGGGATTTACCTCGCTCCCGAACGTGGAGTGATCATCATAACGGAGGCCACCGACCAGTGTAAGGACCTCAAACAGGGTAATCTCATCCTGCACATACAAACTGGAGGTGTCTACGTCCTCATTAACGTTAACTTTTTCAGTTTCAGTCCAAGTCCCATTATCATTAATATGATAGTTGTGTATGAGGTAATTAATCCCCTGTTTTTGAAGCTCTCCACCTACGGTAAGTGTATTCCAGTCGCTGGAATACCACGTATACTGAATCTCGCCCTGGTTATAATCCACATCGCCAAGTTTATAGCCATAAGGATAACCAGGGGAACCGTGCGTGAAATCCCAGGTATATGTATATCCCTTTATTGAAAAGAAATGGTCGTCTGTTGGACGAAAATCCATGCCGGCAGAAACACGGTAACTGTCCTCGTCTCGATTGTTCTCCTCCTTCTCATAATCACTCAGTTCGCACTTCAAGTAAAGATCAATACTTTCACTGAGATCCGCATCGAGCTTGCCCATGAAAGAGTGACGGTAGGACTTGACCGGTTCCTGGCCTATGTCTTCCGCGCTGTCGTAACTGTAATGCACCAGGTAGCCCAAACGGTCCGTGATCTTGTCACCATAAGACACATAGGCAGTGGAGAGGTTTCGGCTGTGTCCGTCATCAGAAGGCTTGGTAACCGTGCCACTGCTGCTCTTTTTCTCTTTAATTTCGTACCAGCCATACCCCACACCGGCGCTTCCGGTTGGTTTGTTCGGCGTTTTTTTTGTGATGATATTGATAACACCAGCCATAGCATCACTTCCATATAATGCCGAGCCAGGGCCTTTGACCACCTCGATTCTCTCAATCATATCCACTGGAATCTGGTTGAGCCCGGTTCCATACTCGCCCATGCCTCCGCTCTGGCCGCAGCCCATGGCCCTTTGTCCGTCAATGAGGATCAGTCCGTAACCATCATTGAAATTCAGCCCCCGCAATTTGGCCCGCCAGGTATACGTCCCGAAAACATCATCATGAACAGAAGCGTCAATTCCAGGGATGTTTTTCAAGACGTCAATGACATTCTGGGCATTTGTCCGCTCAATATCCTCCCTGGTAACCACGACGGTCTCCACTGGAACATCTCGCAAGGTATGGGGCGTCTTGGTGGCGGTAACCACGATACTTTCCAAAGATGTTACAGCCTCACTCCCAGGCTCATCAGCCCAGGCAAAGGTAACTGATACAGCCAGAGCTATAGCAATTGCTGGAATACTCCTTGACATATATGCAAAGAGGCCTGCCATCAAATTTGATCCAGATATCCTCCTTGTTGATTTATTCATCTTTGTCTCTCCTCTTGATTAGCTGTTGAGCTGTTGAGCTGTTGAGCTGCTCGACTTACCAGCTTATTAGCTCACCAGCTTATTAGCTTACCAACTATTTCACCTCAAAGGTCAACGTGGCTGAATATGAATACTGATCACATTCCTCGGCATCAGGATAGGGGACCTTATGACCAACCTTGATGAGCCAGATACCCGGATTAAGAATCTTTATCCTCCCTACGCCATCCTTGTCCGTATTAATAGTGTAAGCCCAGGCCTGTTCAGTGGAAAACCCGACATAGGTGGCATAAAGCTCGGTTCTGAGAGGCTCGTTATTATAGAGCACCTTTACGGAAAGATAATCTCCCTCTCTCAACCCCGCCGGATCGTTCAGCGGGACAACCTCAAGGGTATGGCCGAGTGGTCTGGAAAAGATGTCGCCTCCCCCTTTTCCGACATCAACTATGGCCTTGGCATACATTCCAGAGTAGCTGCATTGAATAACATTCTCCAGACCTTTTTTTGACTGGCGTTTATACCCATCGGCGGTCTTTGTAAAAAAACTTTCTTTTCTCTTGGCAACGGCCAAGTATGCACCTTCCTGCTTTAAGGATCTTTCCACCTTGAACTCGATTTCGTTGACAGGCTCTATCTTCAGCTCATCACCATTCGGGTCGAGCATGTATATTTTGTCGAGCCCTTCCTGGTTATATAGGACATTGCCCACAGGGCTCGCAAAGTCATGTCCCCATCCAACCGTCAGATTTACAGGCCTTTTTGTTGATGGCGTATAATCACCCATGTTGATCCATATAAAGTGGGCACTGGCAGGTACGGAAAATACCAATATACTCAGTGCCAAGCTTAGAGCTAACATTCCAAATGTCTTTCCGAAAAGTTTCATTTCCTATTCTCCATGATGATATTGAATTCTGCGTCCAATTTTGGTGAGCACAGCCCACCCTACAACAACACCGGCATGACACACTGTAGGGTGGGCAGTGCCCACCAAACCATGGCTGTCTTCTTGCAAAATTGAGCTATTTCATCTCATGCGCCTGCACCCAGATCAAGGCACCGAGTTCAATGTCCTTGCCATTTTTCTTTTCCTCGGTAAGGCCGAGTGCAGCAAACCCCCACCAACCGGCGCGGGGAATGCCATAGGCGAACTCGCCGTCTTTGTTGGCCTTGATGGTCTGTGTCACGAAACAGTCCTGCGGCGCTTCCCCGGCTTTGGCTTGCTTGGCAAAGCCGTTGCCGATAATGTCGTGGCTTACATATTCCACTTCGATCTCGGCGTTCGGAAAGGGGACCAGCTTACCGTCCTTTTTTACCATGACAACACCACGGAAGACATTGCCGGCCCAAACGCCGTAAGGCTTGTCGAGCGGTATGATTTCCACGTCCAGACCTACCGGCTGATCCCAGTCTGTCGGCATGCCGCCGCGATTGACGATCACTTTTGTCACATGACGGATGAAGCAGTCCTCTGCTGGTTCCCAATAGTAATCCGGATCACAGTAAAATATGAAATCGCCCTCTCCATCAAGATTGTAGCTTAATTCATAGGCCTTGCCCTTGTTGGTCAAGCTGGCGAATTCTATCGGCCTGATCTTGTCCAGCAGGTCGGTATTCTCTCCCTTGTGCATGACGCCTACGGCCTTGGGCGGATGCGTGATCCCCTCCATATCCTTGCCCATATCCATGGTGTAATTGGCTTCGAACGGGTGAGTGAAGATCAGCTTGAGGTTAATCTCCTTGGAATCCTCGTTTGTCAAGGCGCTTTCCGGGGTGTAAAACATCTGGAAATGCGCAAACGCGGCTGTGCTCCAAACAAGTACGAATGTCAATGTAAATCCTGCCAATGCCTTCCACTTTCTCATTGTTTTGAATCCTCCTGTTTTCAACACTACCTCTTCGACCTGATATTCTCCTCCTCTTCCCGATATGTGTGTCTACCAAGCAATCCCACAATTTTTCCACTTTTCAGCCTCTTCAAGCACATATCCCCTGAGTGGAAATGGATAGTGAACCGGAGCAAGCAAGTCATCTGGTGTTAAAAGCCTCAAAAACTGTTTCCTCTTCCCCTTTGATTGCATTTCTTCTATCTTCCTTTAGCTACAGTAATACCTTTGGTAATACCTCAAGCTACACGACACCTTATGTTGGGCACGTCGCTACCGCTCCTTTGCCCAACCTGCGGAAAAACATTACTATTTAAAGTAGTACTTGAGTTTTCGAAAAATATGATCTTGCTCAAAAAACCCGATATTCCGTGCCTTCCCCATTCAATCTTATTCCTTCCTATTGACCCTGTCATATCTATT
>DFBQ01000058.1 GCA_002367355.1 Deltaproteobacteria bacterium UBA3076
GCGCTTATATGAAATATCCAGAGTTAATATTTTTACCCTTGACAATCATGTATATTTCTTTTAGATGTCCAATGCCTTTCATTACAGAGAGGACAAATGTCTTTTGCAGTTAGAAATTGGAGCTTATCGTATGACAACGCCTCTTCCAAAGGTGAACGAAATTGAACGTAAATGGTATGTTGTAGACGCCAGTGATAAGGTTCTGGGCCGATTGGCAACTCAAATTGCCACAAGACTGAGGGGTAAGCACAAACCTATTTTCACCCCTCATCTGGATACTGGTGACTTTATTGTAGTAGTAAATGCAGACAAGATCAGGCTTACCGGGCAAAAGCTGGACAAAAAATTATATTACAGACATTCAGGCTATCTTGGGAGTATGAAGGCGGTTACTGCTCGCAAATTATTGGAGACAAAGCCGGAAAAGGTTATTCAACTGGCGGTTAAACGCATGTTACCCAAAAATCGTCTGGGGCGCAGCCAGCTCAAGAAACTCAAAATCTATGCCGGCCCACAGCATCCACATCAGGCCCAGGTTCCTGAACAGCTTCAGCTAAACAGCTAAACTAACGACCCCTTTAAGGATATCGGCAATATGGAACAGACACGCCACTATGCCACCGGCAAAAGAAAGACTGCTGTAGCCCGCGTATGGATATACCCCGGTGAAGGTAGAATGACGGCTAACGGCAAGCCCTTTGATGAGTACTTTGATGTAGATACTGCCCGTCTTATTACGGAACAGCCCTTTGCTATTACAAATACGCTCGGTAAATTCGATGCCATGATCAAAGTCAAGGGCGGCGGGAAAAGCAGCCAGTCCGAGGCAGTCCGCCATGGCATATCACTCGCGCTCCTGCTGGCCGATGAAGGATATCGAATTCCCTTAAAGAAGGCAGGTCTCCTTTCCAGGGACGCCAGAAAAAAAGAGCGCAAAAAATATGGACTCGCAGGGGCCAGAAAGCGTTATCAGTATTCCAAGCGATAGATTCATGGGGCGGAAATATTTTTTAAAGGGAAGGGTCTCCTTCCCTTTTTTTATGAAGCGCTAAAGCTAATAATAATTATTCACTCCTTGTCAAGGAGTGAGAGCGGTTACCACTAATGTTACGCATAGTAATAGTAGGAGGGTCTGGTTATACGGGAATTGAGCTCCTGCGTATCCTGAAACTCCACCCACAGGCAAACGTAGTTGCAGTGACCTCACGAAAATATGCAGGCCATCCTGTGGAGGAGGTCTTTCCCTCACTGCATGGCTACAGAGATGTTCTCTTCACAGAGCCTGATGTCGGCTATCTGAGCAAATCTGCTGAATGGATATTTACAGCAGTCCCACATAAGGCTGCCATGTCAGTTGTCCCGCAATTTTTTGACGCAGGATGCAGGATCATAGATCTCTCGGCTGATTTTCGTCTGAGGGATCGCCGGATCTATGAAACCTGGTATCAGGCCCACACTGCCCCTGAGCAACTTGATAAGGCCGTATACGGACTGCCTGAAATCTACAGAGAAGATATCGCATCAGCCCAACTTGTAGCAAACCCAGGCTGCTATCCAACCAGTGCGATCCTCCCTCTTGTCCCCTTGCTTCATTCGGGAATAATCAGCTCTCAAGGGATAATAGCAGACTCGAAATCCGGAGCCAGCGGGGCCGGCCGAAGCCTCTCTCCGGGGACCCTTTACTGTGAAGTCAACGAGGGACTCAAGGCATATAAAGTAGCTGAGCACCGTCACATGCCTGAAATAGAACAAGAACTTTCCATAGCAGCAGGCAAACCCGTGGCCATGACCTTTATCCCGCATCTGATTCCCATGACCCGGGGTATCCTCACTACGACCTATGCCCAACTTACTGAGGAAATATCCACTGACAAGGTCCTTGTTGCCATAAAAGAATTCTACAAAGATTCTCCCTTTGTGCGTGTACTCCCGGAAGGCACTTTTCCTAACATATCCTATGTGAGGGGAAGCAACTTTTGCGATATCGGAGCAAAAGTATACAGGCGCACCAATACACTTATACTTATATCCGCTATAGATAATCTGGTAAAAGGTGCCTCAGGACAGGCTGTCCAGAATCTCAATATAATGGCCGGACTGGACGAATCTCTGGGCCTGGACACAATACCACTCTGTCCTTAGACCATGGACCCTTCAGACCAATCCTGCCCTCCATCCAGAAACATAAAGCTTACCATCCAATACAACGGGACAAAGTATCATGGCTGGCAAAGGCAGGTCGGTCAGATAAGCATTCAAGAAGTTATCCAGGCTTCCCTTGAAAAGATGACAGGTGAGCAGGTCTGCCTGATCGGCTCAGGAAGAACTGATGCCGGGGTACACGCCCTGGCCCAGGTAGCAAATTTTCATACTGGTTCGAAAATATCCCTTGAAGGATTTCTAAAGGGTCTGAACAGTCTATTGCCGGAGGATATAGCTATATTGGCCATATCCGAGGCTTCCCCTGACTTTCACTCAATCCGGGACTCTATCTGTAAAATATACTGCTATCACATCCTGGTTTCAGATACCAAGATTCCTTTTTGGAATAAAAGGGCATGGTTGCTAAACCGGTCGCTGGACATCCATTCCATGGAAACGGCATTCCCCCCACTCATAGGCACCCATGACTTCAGTGCCTTTAAGGCCGGCGGAAGCAACGCAAAGACAGGTATCCGCACCATATATTTATGTGAAATCATGCCGATAACCTGGGAAATATTCCCCCCATCAGGAGGACTGCACTATATGTTTACTATTGCCGCTGACGGCTTCCTCCGTTATATGGTCAGGAATATTGTGGGGCTTTTGGTGCAAATCGGCCTTGGAACAAGATCTTATGAAGATATGGCCGATGTGATTGCCTCTAAGGATCGTTCTTCAGCCGGTCCCACGGCCCCACCACAGGGTCTATATCTGAAACAAGTTTATTATGATAAATCCGAAATTCCCTTCATTATTAAATTGAGCAATTAGCCTTTAGCTGTTAGCTATTAGCTGTAATGATTATCGGTCTGCCGCCTTGACAAGCAGGATATTCTGCTATTACAAATTTTTACCCTGTTGAATGCAGCCTTCGCTGCCCCCTTTGGGAATTCAACAGGGTGAACCCGTTGGGTGTTATTTAACGTAATGCCCTGATTTTTCAAAGCTAAACGCTAATGGCTAACAGCTAATCGCTTAATTCAGCTATTAATGATCATCGAAAGGAGTAACAATAAATGTCCTGGACGTTCCCACTTGCAGAACGTGTACGAAATCTCAAGCCGTCACCCACACTTGCAGTAGACACAAAGGCCAAGACCCTTAAAGCACAGGGAGTCGACATAATAAATCTGTCAGCAGGAGAACCGGATTTTGATACTCCTGAGCATATAAAAGAGGCTGCCATAAAGGCCATCCGGGATGGATTTACAAAATATACGCCGGTAGGTGGTATTCTTGAGCTGAAGGAGGCTATAGGGGCCAAAATTGAACAGGACTATAGCCTGATATACAGGCCTGAACAGATCATGGTCTCAACCGGGGGGAAACAGGTCCTGTACAATGTAGCTCAGGCCATTTTGGACCCAGGGGACGAAGTCATAATTCCAGTGCCCTATTGGGTCTCTTATCCGGCAATGGTAGAGCTTGCAGGAGGCAATGTTAAGTTCCTGCCAAGCGACCCTGACAAGGACTTTGCCCTGG
>DFBQ01000018.1 GCA_002367355.1 Deltaproteobacteria bacterium UBA3076
ACAGCAAGGATTGTGAAAAATCAGGAGACCGGAGAGGCAGAGGTGGTTTACCCGGAGGCTGAAACGCCCCGCTACAAAATACCGTCCAGTTGGAATTTCTCCCGCTTTTTGGAAAACCTGATTGAGCTGGAGAAGGATCAAAGTCTGATTTCAAATATGGTTCCCAGGTTGCGTGAAGAGTTAATGAAGGTCTTACCTGATTTTGGAAAGCATCTCGGCTATGACGGCAAGGCGATTGAAAGTCACAGCACGGGCCAGGTAAACAAAAAGGGCCATGATCATCGTTTCGGCTACTTCGGCCCCAGTGTTCTGGCAGGTTCACGAGAAATTATTTAAATTCAGTCTATTATCTGATACTACAGATCGTTCGATGATACTACTGGCCGAAACGATGATCATGGCCACAAAAAGATTCCGAAGGGAGAGTTATTTTCAATGAATGCCGTTTATTGCGAATAGTTTGCAATAAGGCGATCTAAGCGCCGAATTCACTAAATTTTCGGCTTCTTGTATTGCCAGAGGCATCGTCGGTCCGGCCTGGGAGTACCAAAAAACGGGACAGCACAAACGCCTCCTCGTGAATTGACATAGCACGCAATTATGTATAGTAATATCAATGGGGACCTGTGAATCAGGCCAAAATTGGTGGAGATTCTCTATGGACAGAAACCCAACTTCACATAATCCAGAGCTTCACATAACTTGCCTTATGTTGAGCTCAACATAAAGGCTGAAGAACAGGCTTCTGCCGATTAGCCTCCTTCCCTTTCGCTTTTTGTCGGAAATTGGGAAATACCATGATGATAGAACAAGAGGTTCTTGTGTTGATCGTGGACGACGATCCCGAAATTTGTAATATCCTGCAACAAATGATTTCCCGCCCTGGAATCAGAGTCGAAAGCACCTCAAATTCCTTGCAGGTCCTCAACCTCGTAAAGAGCAGCTTTTATAACGTGATCTTGCTCGACATCATAATGCCGGAGAAGTCCGGGCTGGATTTGTTTCCGGAAATAGTTGAGGTTAGCCCTGATACCAAAATCATTATTATCACGGGGTTTGGCGACAAGGAATTTGCCATTAGGGCTCTGAGGCTGGGTGCTTTTGATTTTCTGCTAAAACCATTTGAGTACAAACTGCTATCTCATTCCATCACACGCGCTCTTGAAACACAGAAAGCTGAATTGGCGTATAGGGATGAGAAGATTAAACTGCAGGATGCAAACAGGCAGTTAATGGAGACTAATAAGGCATTGTCCATATTAGCGAGAAACATAGAAAGAACTCAAAAAGATACCGAAGCAAAAATAGAAAACAAAATCAGGGCCGCCATTTTACCAATCATAGAGAGGCTTCAACAGAATAAGGAAGTCTCTCAAACTTATCGGCGTGATCTTAAGTTGTTGATGGACTTGGTGACTGATCTGACTTCAAGTCTGGCTGTTAAACAGGAAATTTCTACAACCCTCACCCTCACTGAACTCCGCATCGCACTTTTGATAAGGAACCGGTTAACAACAAACGAAATTGCGAAACATATGCACATTTCGCCCGAAACAGTGAAGTCACATCGCAAAAATATCCGGAAAAAGCTGGGCCTCATCAATAAATCTAACCGCAACCTTTGTGCATACTTTCAAGCCAAGCTTGAGCAGTGAGGTAGCCGGACAATCTATTCACTTCTCTGAATTCTCTGTCCCTGCGGAATCCTTCCACCCTGTGTTTATAACTATCTGACATCATTTCTCTTTTAGACAAATAAAGGCAGAAAAGATACCCATTTTATACCCTCTAAAATCCCCCTTTACACTTAAAAAAATTTATTTATTATATTCAGAGATCATAGGAAATGCCCTGTTTTCTCAAAAAGAAATGTGCAAAATTTTAGATAAATATCTATAAAATCCATAAGTTATAGTTCTATATTGCACAATTTATTATGAAAGACCTTTTGCTTGTACTTTCAACTACTTATGTCTATGAAGGATCATTTCCTATGATCTCTGAACATAGAGCTTTGAGTAAGGAAGTGGAAGAATGTATCAAGGGAAATATGAAAGGGGGTGATAACATTGCAAAGAGGGGGCTTCGGCTCTCAATCCTTGGCTCCAATGGCAAATTCGGCAGTAAAAAAGAGACAAATTGTTTGATGATAAGGTTCCACGAAAAAAATTAGAAGGAGGAGAAGGAAATGAGAAAGTTAGTAGGTATGAGTTTAGCAGTTGTTTTAACGGTCTTCCTGGCCTTTGGGAGTGCCTTTGCCGGACCCTCTGCCAAGGCTACGGCGCAGATAGGGGATTTAAGCGTAATTGATGTTTCTGGAAGCAGTAATAGTACTGGTGATACTGGATGGAAACCACTCTTCACGCAGACAATCAAGACCCCCCAAGACAAGGCCCTTTTTATCGACGTTTCGCTGGAATGCGGGCTTACAACAGACACCATGGTTATGAGCAAGAAGCTTGCAAGGGCGATAGCAACGGCCGAGGCCATTGTGGAGGTGCGAGTGCTGGTGGATGGTGATCCCGTACCCGTCAATGGGAATACTCCCCCAGGCACTGTCATTACTTTCGCCAGAAGGCATCAGACGTTGATCGCTGAATTTGCGGGTGACATCAGCGATTCTATAACTGTAATGGATGACGACTCGGTTGTCATTGACTGGGCCAATGTCGATCCCGAAATGCTTCAGTTGATCCTTGACACCATGCAGGCTAATTCCTTCAACTTTGTCGTACCTGGTCTAGATGCTGGTGAGCATACGGTACTAATTCAGGCGAAGCTTTCTTACGAGGCATACGGCAATTTGGAGCAAGAAATAATTGATGATGCGACCGTGACAATGGCAGAGGGTGAAGCTTTTGCAAGAGCTTACCTCGGCAACGGTTCCGTCACCATCCAGACGGTAAGAATGATAAAGGGCGAGGACGTTATTGTTGACCTAGAATAATAAAATAAATAGTGAAAAATTCCTATCATCAAAGAGAGCAGGGTCAGAAATGGGCCGGGCCCTGCCCCTCTTTTTATGATGGCTCCTATATGTCGTATATGATGGCATTCAAGCCGCCTGACATAGGATTGTCGAGCTAATAGGAAATCGCTTTCTGCGATTTGGACTGAAACGGCACTCCCAAGCACCACACACTGACTCGAACGGGTCTTCCAAATTCCTGCCCACATATCCCACGTACAATTGAATGTGCCAGGAGGATGAATATCTCCTTGAGCTGGTGCGGTATATCCATCTAAATCCGGTCAGGGCCGGTGTGGTGAAGAGTCTTGGCGAGCTTGACCGGTACCGGTGGTCCGGGCACAGTGTTTTGGTTGGTTACAGGCGAAGGACCTGGCAGGATCGGGAGGACCGGTAGAGGGGGACATAGAGGGGGACATCCTATCTTACCCCTGTCAAGCTAAAAAAATTCTTTTTAAAAACAGCTAATTGAACATTTGGATGTCTATAAGGCGCAGATTCCCTGTTAGGCCTATAATAGCTCCTGCAAAAGGTCCGGCGGAATTCTCACCTATAGCGAATCCTGGATCTAATCGTTATCAGTATCCGGCGTGCTCTATTTCAAGCCGCCTATCATCCCTTATCCAGATTCCAGAATTCAGTGAGAGGCCCAGGATTGTCCCCC
>DFBQ01000012.1:0-3009 GCA_002367355.1 Deltaproteobacteria bacterium UBA3076
GTGCCATGGGAAGGCCCAGTTAAAATAGCAACACTTGTTGGATCAACAGTGCCGTCAGTGTCAGTGTCATTTGCAACCACATCAATTGTGACCGCTGTCTCCTCGTCGGTGGTTGCTGAATCATCATTGGCCACAGGTGGCACGTTGGCACCGGAGTCAGTATAAAAGATATTATCGTAATAGGCGTCCTGCTGCCTTGATCGGACCTCAAAAGTGCTGACACTTATACTGTCGCTATTTCCAGACAAGGTGAGCACATCACCAAAGGCCTCCACAGTGGTAGAATCAGGACTGAAGGTAATTGTTATGTGGTGGTTATTGTTCTGAGTATATTTATTCTGAAAAAGGGCGCTGGCTACTATGGCACCACTAACCACTTTCTTTATCTCCTTCGGACCGTAACCATCAGAATTATTTATCTCATAATAGTTGTTTTCATCCTGAACCAGACGCAAAAACAATATGCCACCGTTCGGATATTTCTGAGTCGGTAGAAAATCAATACTAAAAATGCCGCTATTTAATACCGGGACATCATGTGAAAACATAAGTCCCACATCATCCCCGGTAAGTACCTGGACCCTGGCATCCACTGAATCATAAAGAAACTGACCTACACCACCGTTTGTCAAGGTGTGGGTAACGGTATACTCCCCTGTAGTGTCAGTGCTGAAATCGTCGACGAAATTATCTGCCAAAACGTTTTCACACCACAGAACACTCAATAAGACCACAATTGCGATAGCACTTCTTTTTGTCGCATGCATCATTAAAACTCCAAGCTAACAAGATTAAAAATAAACAATTTTTACATTTTGTAAATAGCTCGCAAATACTGTGCCTCTTTTTTCCTTTAAAATCTATATAATATTGAGAATAATTGTTAACATTGTTGCTGCGAAAATGAAACCAAATCAAAAAAGGTATTTATTTTCTGTTTTGGGAAAAATTTTTCTTCTATGCTGTTTTGTTTTAAAAATTCTTGAATAGAATTTGACTATGTACTAAATGTCAGCCCATTACATGCTATTTGGCATTTCCGACCTGATTTATTAATACTCTACATACCCGCGCCCTTCCCGGGATGTTTGGCAGTTTATAGACAAATGACAGTAATTTGTGACAGCAATTGAGAAAAAAAAGATTACAGTTCCAGAGCATTTTCTCGCCTTCGGAAAAATTACTTGAATATAAATCGTATCCGTTTTCTTTTAAAAACTTATTATCCTTAAATGCCAAAAATACTTTCGCCTTCTGGGAAAAAGTTAGTTTTTTGAACCATTTATTGATAATTGAAGGATCAGGATTCTTATAATAGCTGGATTTGTCGTACCAAAGCTCATCTGATTTAACGGTAATCGCCTGCTCACCCGGATGTCTTTTATTGCCCGGAGAAACCATTTCTATCTTCCAATTTAATCCAAGAAAATTGCAAATTCTCCTGGTCTCATCTTCAGTCCCCCTCACTAAGTCTTCATATTTCACGGTCAAAATCTTTTCCGGACAGACACTTGCAATATCGGCCCCTGCTTCGATACATCTTTTCAAGTATTCAATACTACTAAAAATGTCCTTCGTGAATGAGGGCGGCTTCAAATCCTTATCAACTGCCCTCTTCCCCACCTGCAACATTGAAGAGACAATCGCCCTTGGATCTCTAATCACATGAATAAAATGCGCTGATGGAAGTAACTGCATCAATTCAGCGAAAACAAATATGTTTTCGGGAGTTTTTTCGCTTAAAAAGAAACAATTGTTTTTGTCCGCCAATGGCAACAACAATTCAAACAACAATAGCTTAATTTTTCTATCTACTTCTTCACTATTACAGTATAGAGATATATAGTCACGGAAAACGGAACGCTGCAAAGCACCACGTAGTTTTATTATCTCCGGTATGTGCAGAAACTCAGGCCCCCCATATATATCCGGATGTGAGTCAAGGATATTTTGAACCAAAGTTGTTCCGGATCGAGGGGATCCACCGATAAATATCAACCTCTTTTCAAAACTCTCATATTGGTTATGTATAATTGTTAAATCTGAGCAATTCAAAAAATCTGACATAATTAAATAACATCCACGAAAACACGTTCCGTCCTCTTAAAATACAGCAATCCCGCTATTAATATAACAAGACCAGAAACAATCCCAGGCAATATATATTGCCAGGGCATTGGCCCGCCCAAAAAGCAAGCCCTAAATCCTTCTATTGTCCCCACAATTGGATTCAAAGAATATAAGAAACGATATTTAGTTGGAATAGAGGATGCTGAATATACTATAGGCGCTGAATATATAAGCATCCGAACGATAAAAGGAAGTACATGTTTAACATCCCTGAAGCGAATAGCTATTGCTGCAAGCCATGAACCAAGTCCCAATGGAATTGCAATCATCATGATAAAAAACAAGGGGAAATATAACAAATTCCACGTTAATGATACATCGTAGTACAAAATAACAGGAATCAATATAATCATTGAAATAGTAAAATCAAAAAGTCTAGCCAAAACTGGTGTAGCAGGAAAGAGAATACGAGGAAAATATACCTTACCAAGCATATTCTGACCCATAACCAGGCTCTGACTTGCCTGGACCATTGCTTGTGAAATATATGTCCACGGAATTATTGCAACACTTGAAAAAACAAGATAAGGAATTCCATCGGTAGGTACCTTGGCTACCTTTCCAAAGACTACTGTAAAAATGATAATCTGAACGAGGGGCTGCAGAACAGCCCAAGAAAACCCCAAAATAGTTTGAGCATACAGGACCTTAATTTCGCGCCATACCAAAAAATAAAACAAGTCTCTGTATTCTTTTAATTCTTTAAAATCTATTAACTGCCAACCACCTTGAGGTTTAATGATGGTAGGAGACAAGTCGTCAATCTTTTTAGATTTATTGTTTATAACAGATTCCCCTTTCCCTTTGTAATTTGCAGGCCATGATCATCGTTTCGGCCAGTAGTATCATCGAACGATCTGTAGTATCAGATAATAGACT
>DFBQ01000012.1:3015-36499 GCA_002367355.1 Deltaproteobacteria bacterium UBA3076
AATTTAAATAATTTCTCGTGAACCCGCCAGAACACCGGGGCCGAAGTAGCCGCAACGATGATCATGGCCTAATTTGCATTTAGCGCCTCAGGGCCTATAAATATCCCTTTTTACCTTCCTCGATCAAATACCTGACTGCGCGTGTCCCAAGAGCTTGAATAGTGAGTGCAGGATTTGCAGTACCACCAGATACAAAAACACTACCATCAACAAGAAATAAATTTGGCACATCGTGACATTGACAAAAACTGTTACATACCGAAGTTTTTGGTGATTTACCCATGCGGCAGGTGCCCATATTATGTCCTCCCCCCCCCTTCCTGTACCTCATCTTAAGTATTTCAGTTGCCCCCGCAGCAGCATAAATTTCTCTTAGGTTTTTCTCCATGGCCTTGAGCATTAATTTGTCATTATCGTATAGATTGAAAGTTATGCGTGGCACCGGCATACCATAATGATCTACGACTTCAGGATCTAACTCTACTCGGTTCCGTTCGTCAGGTAGCTGTTCACCAACAGCAACTATCCCTGCTATATGACCAAAAACCCTGTGTAAATATTTTTTGTGTGAAGTGCCCCATCCTGGAACGGATAAAGCCAGTTGTGCAGGCCCCCTGATACCGCTATTAAGCTCAAGAGACCAGCCTCTGGCAAAAGAATTTTTTTTGTTGGTTCCCGCCCGATCCAGGGAAATCGCTCCTCCGAAAAATCCTCGATATGAATCTATGCGATCTGGAAAAACAGCGGCCGAGAACAGGGAAATATGTTGCATCCAATTCCTCCCCACCATGCCACTGCTGTTGGCCAGTCCGTCAGGATGTTGCGAAGATTTTGAATTCAATAGAAGCCTCGGAGTTTGGACAGTACCTGCAGAAACTATTATAATTTTTGCTTTCTGTTCATGTTCCATACCGTTTTTGTCAAAATAAACGACACTTTTGGCCTTGCCATTCGCATCGGTTTCTATCCTGGTCACAACACATTCTGGTCGGATTTGCACCTTGCCTGTTGCTTCAGCCTTAGGGATATACGTAACATCCACCGAACTACGGGCCCCGGTCATACATCCATACTCGCACTCACCACATTGAACACATATTGGACGCCCATCAAAGGGACGGGAATTTCTTGCTACTGGTACTGGCCACAATCGTATCCCCAGCTCATCACATCCCCGTTTTACGATTTTATTGGTATGAGAAAATTCAAACGGGGGATTAGGATATTTTTCTATATCTGGAAACCAAGGATCGGCACCGGCACCAGACACTCCTAATTCCCATTCAACTTTTCGATAATATGGTGCGAGTTCCTCGTAAGTGATAGGCCAATCCATACCTACTCCGTCGTGACTTCTAATACTAAAATCATCGGGTAATAGCCGAGGACAGTATGCAAGGTACCGCAGAGTAGTTCCCCCAACTCCGTAGGCAACACTGGGCCTGTGGGTATCTTTACTCGCAACTGTCACTCTATCCATTTTGGGTACCCTGAAAATTTCCCTCTGATCCTCAAGGGCCCTTTCCCAGTCCCGCTGTGTAGCACCACAAAAATCGTGGAGTGGGTTAAACCGTTTACCAGCTTCCAGTACCACTATGCAAATCCCGTTTTCACCTAACTCTTTAGCAGCCAAGCCACCACCGGCACCGGAACCAATTATACAAACATCTACTTCATCCAATTTGATCATTATTATTCTCCATTTAAACAAAAACTGTGAGGTTCGTGACAATCCTGACAGATATTATGGCTTTTCGTGACTTTTTCATGCAAGTAATCAAAATGGCAGTTCTGGCATACTCGGTCATCGATTTTGCGTATGCCTCCACTATAATTGACTTTAGAAGGTGGGCTCGAATAATCTGAATAACCGTTAGGCTGTGGTGGCCCAAAATAACCGATTTCTTTCCAGATTATGGGACTAGAAAAATATCCATAAAATACATCTTTTCTGGTTGTGCGAAAAAAACGATTGAGGTTACCGATGCCATACTTTTCCATCCAGATTCTATATATCTTGCGCCAGACTCTTCCTGTGAATCCTGAATGCGATAATTTTGGCCTTGGCTCATTTTCCTCGATAGTATGTAAAAGGGCTATCTGATCTTTCTCTTTCAGCATCAAGAAGCCTTTATCGTAATTTTTTTCACTGAGCCGATCGATCCAGTTCAGCCCATCCCTGTACCATCTTTGCCTATCTTTTGAATGTGCTGTCAATTGATCAATATAGTCAGCTACACCAACCTCTGTCGCTCCAGGAGTTTCATCAGTGGGCACAATAAGTGCCGCGACTGTCGCAACCATAGTGTATTGACGTTGAGTGAAGAATTTCCGCTCTTGAGGCGAGTTGAGCGATTCTTTTTCTGCAGCCAGTGCATAACTTTCCAGCCTGTCCGGATATTTGTTACCTTGTATGGCTACATTTCTAAGTCCTGTGAGCCAACTTCCGGTAAACAAAGCACCTAATGCAGAAAGTTTGAGAAAATTCCTTCGTGAAAAATGGCTAGCCATACCAGAAAACCTCCATCGTTATTATAACCACTCCAGATTATCGTTTAATATGCCTTTTGATCGTAAATCATTAAGTACCTTTAATCTAATTAAAGTAGAATCCCTGAACTCAGAATCTGAAAAATTCATGGCCTGCAATCCATCTCGCAGGTCCAATATTGCCTCTTCCAATCTAATCACTGGTTGGTAGTCAGGAGCAAGTTTCCGGTATAAGCTAAAATCCACTTGATATGATCGTTTGTCTGGCTGTGCCTCTTTATTGATTGATATCTCCACACCGGGCAATACGGCAGCAACAGCTTCAGCCAGATCTTTAACCTGATAGTTCCATTCATCACTCCCGACATTTACAACCAGGAATTTTCCTCCTTTTGCAGGATCTCGTCCAATTGCCCAATCAATGGCTCGTGCCATATCGTGAATATGGATAAGAGGGCGCCATGGAGTACCATCACTCAAGATCGTTATCTTCCCGGTAGATACGGCACAAGCAGCAAAATCATTTAAAACTAGGTCAAGTCGTAGACGCTCACTCATTCCACAAGCAGTTCCAAAACGTAAAATGGTAACATTAAAGTTCGAATCCGCTAACGGCTTAAGGTCTTTCTCAGTAAAAACTTTCGATTTGGCATAGGCAGTCAAGGGATTTAATCCGGAACCTTCGCTTTTTGGCCCTCCCTCGGCAAAACCATATGTGCTGCAACTAGAGGCAAAAATAAATGACTTGACTCCAGCTTCTTTGGCTCTCTTCGCGAGACTTATGCTTGCCTGATAATTAACATCAAGAGTGACTTCTTCAAAGGTATTCCCCATTGGATCATTGGAAATGGCAGCTAGATGCACAACAGCATCTACATCTTTAAGTGAAATTATATCGGATGGCCATCTTCTTAAATCAGCAAAATACTGAACATCAACGCGATGCTCGGGAAGAGTCTCTGAGTTGGACAGACAATGAGCAAAATAACCCATGTCAAGACCAATAATATTTATATCATCATAAGTAAAACGTAAATGTTGTACAAGACATGGTCCAACATAACCCATATTCCCCGTAACAAGAACGTTCATCATAAACTCCTTTTAGTTAAGCTTTTTCGTAATTTCTTCACAAACATAACGAGCAAAGGGAATACAACAAGTAAATCCGGGAGAGACAGCATTGAGAACATGCATGGATTCCTGATCCCCTTCGAGGACAAAATCCATTACCAATTTCCTTTGTTTAATATTTACGAGTTGGGCTCGAATACCTGGCCTAGCCCACCTTTTAAAATTCTGACTACTTATTCCGTTAGCTAAAAGGCTGGCCAGATCAACCATTCTTTGGCGCGAATATTTTCTGATTTCTTCCCAAGCCAATTTCTTGAAATCAAAATCAGAAAACGCCATTAGATTCAGCTCTCTCTTAATGATATCCAGAAACTCTGAAAAATTGAAATTTTTAAATCCCTGATAATGTTCACGCCAAAAGGCGGGAATAGCTGTCGGCCCTATCTTTGCCTTACCACTTGCTGTAACCGTGAAATGGACGCCTAAAAAAGGGTTTTTTAAATTCGGCACCGGATAAATATTGGTCCGTATGGCGCCAACGGGTTCGTCCGAATATAAATAAAGACCTTTGAAGGGAAGAATCCTATAGGTTTCGGAAAAACCGAAATCTCTCGCCACCCTGTCAGCATAAAGCCCGCCGGCGTTAACCACATAGCCAGACTGGTACCGCCCATTTGAAGTAACAATAGTGCACCCTTTCCTGGCCAGATATTTCGTTTCATATTTAATCTCAACCCCCTCATCCCTGGCGTCTTGTTCCATACTTTTTACAACAGATAGAGGCTCTACGGAGCAGGTGGTAGGAGAAAAAATGGCCTTCTCACATGACCGTACTCTGGGTTCAATTAACCAGGCTTCTTCTGTTGTTATCTCTTCCAGTTCAACTCCGTTAAATCTCCCCCTTCTCAATAGTTCTTCAAGAGCTGTAAGCTCTGAGGCGTCTTTTGTAACCACCAGCTTGCCGCATTTGTTCACAGGAATTTTCTTTCTCTCGCAATATTCTCTGAGGAATTTGTTGCCATCTTTAGTAAACTTGGCTTTCAGGCTATCAGATGTGTAATAGAATCCTGCATGGAGAACTCCGCTGTTTCTCCCGCTAGCATGTGCGGCGCACTCTTTTTCTTTCTCTATCAATACAACCTTAGATTCTGAAAACCTTCTTTTCAGCTCTAAGGCAATATTGATACCGATAATGCCCGCACCTATGACTAAAAAATCGGAGTTGGTCATGGAGTTATTCCTGATTACAAAGCTGAAAAAAATCCTTTTTTATAAACACAAAGCCCTTTCTAATCCATCAGGTGTTCCAATATCCAGACATGTTCCCTCGGCAAATTCTATTCCTATTACCCTCAAACCTTGTTTAATGCCTTCCTGAATCATGTCACTTATAAAAAATTCTTGCTGGCGTTGTCCAGAATAACTCACTTTGTCCCGCTTATTCCCTGAGTATCTAATGGCTAATTGTTGATGCATAAAATTGGTAAATACAGGTGTCCAAACCGCTATTATCCAGGTATACGTGGATATAGTCTGCTTAGACTTGACACTAATTTTTTGTACATTTCCTTTCTCATCACAGTCGACCATATCCCAATTTTGGTCAGGACTATCTACCGGAAACATACCAAGTACAACATCTGAACCGGTCTCAGTTTGCCTTTCAAGCAGTTTCACAAACGCATCATCAGGCTCGAAAATTATGTCAGGGAATCCAAAGGCCACACGACTTTCCTTAATAAACGGAAAGGCCTGGTCCAGTGTATAGGGTACACTGGGAGATTGTCCCATCACTATGTAGGCTAGATACATGTTCAGTATGGATCCGTTGCCTAAATATGATGGAATATCCCATTTGCCTTCACGTAAAACTATGTAGACCCGCGTTACTCCAGCCTTTTTCATTCTTTCTAAAAGATTGAGGCAGACAGGTTTGGGACGCACTGATTGTCCATCTTCCAATTGTAAGAAACCTATTGGATATAATTCCTTGCTAAAAGGCAATGGAGACAGACGCGACCCCTTTCCTGCAGCCGGAATGAGGCCGATCAGCTCTTGTTGTTGATAGCTCTCTGGAAAGATCTCTGTCACAATTTATGAAATTTACAATATGAAGAAGATAACTCGAAACTGATTATGCGTGACAGATGTGTCCAGATTAATTGGATTTGCACATTGGTCTGATATTGATGTCTGTCACTTCTGCACTGGATGGCAAACACAACGAATTTATCACTACTGCTGCCACATCCTGTGGCTGCAGTAGAACCTCAGGCTGATAAATCCTGCCTTCCATTCGAAAAATCTTTTCCTGCATCGGGCTGGCGGTACGGCCTGGAAATATGCTGATAACCCGTATTCCTTCTGGATTAACTTCCCGGCGAAAGCTATCAGCTACAGCTCTCAGGGCATGTTTTGTTGCTGCATATTGGCCCACATTGGCTGATGCCGTGACGCCGGCACTGGAGTTGATAAACACCACCTGAGCAAAGCCGGATAGTCTTAATAAGGGCAAAAGGGCTTGAGTCAAAAAATAAGGTGCTCGTACATTCGTCTTATACTGCCAGTCAAAATCCTCCACCGGAGCAGACTCGAGTTTCCCCAGCGAAATAACGCCTGCGCTGTGAATTAATATATCGATATGTCCGAAAATCTTCCTGATATAATCAGACATATTCTTTATTTCAGCATCTTGAGTAAGGTCAATTTGACAGCGATGAATTTGAGACGTTAACTGATCCACCTTTCCTGCAACAGTTTGCAAAGCTTTTATATTTCGCCCCAACAAGAAAAGATTAACACCCTTGGCAGCAAGATCTAAGGCAATGGTTTCGCCTATACCACTACTGGCTCCCGTTATGACCGCATTTTGATTTTTGATAGAAGACATAAGATCAGTCGGCTTTTCTTAAAAGGTTTTTATTTGTCAGAGCATGCGCTGCATTCCTGATCAAATCAAAGCTCATGTTGGATTTTTTACAAATATCCAACAAACTATTCAGACCATCAGATTGGTTTAAGACCCACAACATCGCCAATTGAAAAGAATGGCTATCATAATTACCACCTATCTTTCCATAAAGCCCTCTTTTTCCTAATTGTGGTTCACACTTAGGGTGAGTGTTAAGGAATTTAATATTATTTTCTAACATATCTAAAACATTTAGATACAATGACAGTGATACACCAAGATTTTCCGATTTCACAAAATCAAGGTTATCGGCTGAAGTATGATACTCGGGAAACTGACCATGCGGCGTTCTCATCAAACATCCTACAGACAGATCAAACCCGGGTGAACAGTATTGGCGCTCATCATAACCAAAAGGAAAGAAATCTATGACATCGAACTTTTGTCCGGCCTCTTTCAGGACATGTGTTACAACATGGTCGATCTCGGCATCACCCCGCCTCGTCCTTTTGTAAGTAAATGATCCGGAATCACCAAGACAAACGGCCACTAGTCCATGTTTTATGTTGGAGACTTTAGATTCATTCAGACATAACCATGTAATTGAACCTATTGTTCCGGGAATGAAAAGGAACCTATAAGTATACCTCAAAGAAAGGGGCTCCAGTAATCCGGCTAGTATAGCGGAGACAACATTTCCGGACAGATTGTCGTTACACAAAGATGGATGACAGACATGCGTGGAAATCAATATTTCGTCTTCTGTCTGCCCCTTTATTACAAATTCACCATAGGTTAAATGTCCATCCTTCAAGCTGGAGTCGATACAAACTTCATATACCTCATCTTTTAGTTGATTAAGCTGATTATGGCTGATACAGAAACCCCAATTTTCCTTATAATATGAAGTTCTGTATGGAATCCATTCCGGATGTTCAGGTATTGAAAAAAGATGTGGCTTTAATTCTGTCAACGGCAAACTACGCTTTATCGGAACGCTATAGTTCAGGACATGTAAGTTTGATTTATTAAAGTCTACAATTTTTTCCCCTTCTGAGTCCTTAAAATAAGCATCACTTATGTTCCATTCTTTAGGTATTGTCCAATCAAATACCTCGGTCCCAGACAGAACCTCCTGGACGTCTATGGGTATAATTTTACCTATTATTCTGAGACTTTTTCTGACGCCGTCACCAGTAATACTCCGACAGATCGGATACAGTTCAGTCATCAATTGGTACATTTCCTTTGAAAGCTGAACAAGATCCAGGTTGTCAATTATTCTTTTAAGCTCAAACATAGTTACTAATATCAGTTACCAAACCATCATTTGTTGTTACTGTCTTCGAAGAAACCGAGGGATTTATCCTTTTCAGAAATAATACTTATTTTTTCAGGCCAGTTAATATTAAACTCCGGATCATTCCAGCGCACTCCGCGAGCATATTCTGGTGAGAAAAACTCACTCATCTGATAAAATAATTCTGTATTATCTGTCAGCGTCTGAAAACCATGGGCAAAACCTTCTGGAATAAATATCATTTTATGATTGTCAGAACTAAGTTCAATGGCAAACCATTGTTTGAAGGTTCTTGATTCAGGCCGCAGATCAACTATAACATCAAAAACAGCCCCGCTCGTGCATCTAACCAGTTTTGTCTCTTCGTGGGGAAAAATTTGAAAGTGCATCCCCCGCAATGTACCTTTTCTTTTATTGAATGAAATGTTGCACTGCACAAGTCCTGGATTAAGACCCTGACCAGCGAACTCGCGTTGACACCAGGTTCTGGCAAAAAAACCGCGTTCATCCTGCAACTTTTCAGGCTCTATCACATATGCATCCTTGAGCGTCGTTTCTGAAAAAATCAATCGAAAACCTCCACACTTGGAATTGGGACAACAAATCTCCCACCCCAATTCCTAATATAGCTCATCTGGTCCATAATTTCTTTCTTGATATTCCAGGGTAAAATCAAAAGATAATCCGGTTTGGTATCCTGAATCTTATCTGGAGAATATATTGGAATGTGTGAACCCGGCAAAAGATGATCCTGCTTATGAGGACTTCGATCGACTACATAATCAACAAAATCTTGCCGTACGCCGCAATAATTCAATAATGTATTCCCCTTTGCAGCCGCACCATAACCAACTATAGATTTCTCCTCTTGTTTGGCAGAAATAAGAAAATTGAGCAAATCACGTTTTGCAGCCACAACCTTACAATCAAAGTTTGTATATGTCTCAAGATGTTGAAAACCAGCTTCTTTTTCACGGTTACGCAAATTCACTACGTTTTCTGTTATTTTTTTATCTTTATCTTCCTCATGTTTAGCAAAAATTCGTAATGAACCTCCATGAGTCGGCAATTCTTGAACGTCAAATAAGGTTAACCCATGGTAGGAAAATATTTTTTCTACAGTCATAAAAGAAAAGTAAGAAAAGTGTTCGTGATAAATTGTGTCAAACTGGTTTTCGTCCATCAATTTCATCAAGTGAGGAAATTCCATAGTAACGACACCTTTATCTTTTAGAACTATTTTCAGTCCTGCGACAAAATCATTGAGACCAGGGACATGAGCCAACACATTATTCCCAACAACCAGATCTCCTTTTGCCCCGGAACCAGCTAACTCTTCCGCTGTTTTACTGCCAAAAAACTTGACAATAGTTGTTATGCCACATTGCTGAGCAACTTCTGCCACATTTTGAGCCGGCTCGATGCCGATAACAGGAATGTTTTTTTCAACAAAATACTGCAGTAAGTATCCATCATTGCTTGCTATTTCAATTACTCGGCTTTTTGCATTAAACCCAAACCTGCCTACCATGTAATCAGTATATTTCTTGGCATGCTTAAGCCAGCTATCTGAATATGAAGAAAAATAGGCGTAATCACCAAAAATAGCTTCCGGAGTTTCAAACTCAGGTAATTGCACCAAAAAGCATTTTTCACAGACGTAAACACGGAGGGGGAAAAAGTGTTCCATCTGATTATTCTGGTCCATTGACAAGTATGAATTTGCCAATGGGGACATACCTAAATCAACAAAAATATATTTCAATGGGGTATTACAAAAGCGACACGTTGCTGATGAACTCATTTCTTTCTCCCAAGATAAAAACAAAGTCAGTCTAATAAATCTTTATAACTGAAATACTCCCTTAAAAAACAGCCCATGCAGCTTTTCCGGAATTCCACATCTCTTCCAGCATATTTTTTTCTTTTAATGTGTCCATACACGACCAGAAGCCTTTATGTTTGTAGCCCATCAACTCTCCGTCACGCGCAAGCCTTTCTAACGGCTTGCGCTCCCATATAGTTGAGTCTTCTTCTATATAATCAATGACCTTAGTATTAAGCACAAAATATCCTCCGTTAATCCATCCCTCATCTCCATCAACTTTTTCATTGAAATTGGCGATTCTTGACCCCTCAAACGCCACCCTACCGAAACGTCCTGGTGGCAACACTGTAGTAACTGTGGCTAGTTTACTGTGAGATTTATGAAATTCTAAAAGAGCCTCAATATCCACATCTGCCAAACCATCACCATACGTAAGCATGAATGTTTCAGAATCCTCAAACCAATTCTTGAGCCGCTTGAGTCTTCCCCCTGTCTGAGTATAGAGACCTGTGTCAACTATATGGACTTTCCATTCGGGTTGTTTTCCTGAATGAATATCAACAGTTCCGCTGGCGAGATCCACACTCAAATCATTATTTAAGGCATAAAAATTAAGAAAATACTGTTTAATATATTCAGCCTTATATCCTGCAGCTATAATAAATTCATTTAATCCATGGGCAGAATAAATATTCATTATATGCCACAAGAGCGGCTTTCCTCCAATTTCAATCATTGGTTTAGGCCTCAGATGACTTTCTTCACTAATGCGTGTTCCAAAACCGCCAGCCAATATAACGACCTTCATTTCAACACCTCCGGATCTGTCAGCTCAATATATGTTACGTCGTTGAGTATTCTTTCTTACACGGTCAGAAGGCAGGAGAGCGCTATAACCCCCGAGGCCATAGATTACGCCACCCCCGACGCGTCTTATCATCCTCAGCGCCGGAGACTTCGTCATCCTCCAAATCCGCCGGCCCCACTGTCATCTGGGCAATTCGCTGCAGAAAGCTCTTCCGCTCCTCGGTCAGACGCTTGATCTCAGCACGCTGTTCTTCAAGCAAGTTAACAAGGTGTTCCTCACCGGAATCCGCCTCAGGGGACTTATTGACATCACCGCTTAACAGACGTTCATTTACCAGTCTGCTCAAGGTCAACAGACTGCTCTGTAACTCACGAACCTGGGCTTCCAAAACCCGCAAACCGTCGACATTCTTGAACCCTTTTGCGACAGTAAAAGCCGGAACTGTTTCCTCAATTCCCGGAGCGGAAACTGTAGCTGTTGCAAGTGCTGAAAAGCCGCTCTCCTCCTGGCTTTTGACAGCCTCTTCCACCATAGCTTCTGTAATGACACTCACTTCGTCAGCGTAGGCGTAAACCAGACATGCGTCACATAACAAGTTAATCAGGCGGGGAGTACCCTGGGTATGTTGGAAAATAACCTCCATGGCATTTTCGGTAAAAATATTCCGGGTATCTCCTTCTCCTGACGCAACCTCAAGGCGGTGCTGAATATAGAGTTCTGTTTCTTTTTCTGTTAAAGGAGCTAGATGATAGTGAACGGCAATGCGTTGGGCCAACTGTACCATGCGGGGATGAGACAATTTATGGCGCAATTCGGGCTGCCCCACCAGGACGATTTGCAATAAATAATCCTTCGCAGTCTGCAGATTTGATAAAAGCCTGATCTCTTCCAGGGTTTCAATGCTCAGGTTCTGGGCCTCATCCACTATCAAGACCACTCTGTGGTCCTTGGCGTAATGATCGATCAGGAAAGTGTTCAGACGGTCTAACTTTTCGGTCCGGCCGGTTCCGGCCGGAACCTGGTCAAATTCCTGGAGCACGAGATTCAGAAACTCCTCCGGCCCTACTGTAGTATTAAAAATCGAGGCCACTTCTGTCTGTTTGTCCAAGCGCTGAAGCAACGCCTTTATAAGAGTCGTCTTTCCCGTGCCGATCTCACCACTGATAACAATAAATCCGGCTCTATGGAGAAGACCGTATTCGAGGTGAACCAGGGCCAGACGATGCTGGCGACTCAAATAGAGATAAGCTGGGTCAGGAAGAATTGTGAAGGGCTTCTCACGAAACCCAAAAAAGGCTTCATACATGGTTAAGTGCTTAGGTATTTAGGCTGAAGGCTGAAGGTAGAAGGCTGAAGGCTGAAGTATATCAATCATCTCGCAACGCTCGAATCAAACCATTCAAGACCTTCTCTGTTTCGACAATTTTTGGTTCAATCAGAGATAAATCCTGGTTGCGCAAGAACCCCAAACGCTTCGACAAGCCTAGCTGATAATGTAGTTCCCTCAATGACCCGAAGGCTATATAGAGAAAACGAAGGTAATCTGCCTGACTGTCACGTGCGCAACCTTCAACGATATTAGAAGGAACCGAAACCGCTGCCCGCCGCATTTGTGAAGTCAGACCATATACCTCTTCTCTCGGAAACCCTGCGGTCACCCGATAAGCCAATACTGCTACCTCGTCAGCCAGCTCAAATGCCCTAAGTTTTGTATGATCCCGCACAATTTATCCCTAAAAGCCTTCAGCCTAATTACTCAGGTAGAAGGCTGAAGGCTGAAGTATATGTGAGCGTTCCGGAACGTTGAAATTAGAAAATAGAAATTGGTAGATTACCTTTTGCGACTATTTACTAGATTCCTGCGAAAGCCGGAATCCAGACATCTTACCCTGAGTTATTGAGAAATTACTCTCCAACCTTGAACCGCTCAACATAGGTTAGACTAAAGGCTAATTATTAATTGTCAGCCTTCCTCCACCTTCAGCCTTCAGCCTTCTACCTTCAGCCTGTTCTTATTGATAATATTTCTCATAGCCCCGCCATTCAGCGAACTCACTACGTACCCCATTCAATACGGTTCCCAGAATAGGGCGATCACGCAAGAGCTCAAGCGATCTCTGCAGGTCTTCCTCTTTTGTCTCTTGACTGCGAACTACTATAATGACGCCATCCGCAAAACGAGACAGATACAAAGCATCTGAAAAACCGAGTAGGGGCGGGCTGTCAAATATTATATAACGATCGGGATAACGCTCCTTGACTTCTCGCACAAAACTGTGCATAGCCGGAGCATTCAGGAAATCCGAAGGATACTGCTCGGACTTGCCGGCAGGCAGCAGTGTCAAACGAGGCGTGCCGGGATTGATCAACAACTCAGATAAAGGTACTCCCCTGGTAAGGTGCTCGTAGAGTCCTGGTTCCTGAGACAATCCAAAGTAACTATGCACAGCAGGCCGGCGCAAGTCCGTGTCAATAAGCAATACTGTGCGGGTTTTCTCGCGGGCCAGGCTGACAGCAAGATTGACTGCAGTGAAAGTCTTTCCTTCGTCCTGCCCGGGACTAGCAACCAGTATGGAATTATAGCCGTCCTTGGACAGGGCCTCCAAAACTCGTACGCGAAGCAGATTATATTGCTCAATTATGGCGGGCGGAATGGATGGAGTCAGTACGCCGCTCTTTCTGAGGACCGCTTCACTTGCCTTTTCGACCCGGGTCTGAGTATATTCCAAATCCGTAAGTTTTTGCCGGGTCTCAACAACACTGGCCCCCTTGTCATCACGGTCCTGTTTGGCCCGTTTCAAGGCCTTTTCCAGCCTGCTCATGACCCTTTACCTCTCTTCATCTTTGACTGTATCTTTGACTGTTCTTGCACATCGGGAATAGCTGCCATTACAGGGACATCTGTGATCCGTTTGACATCCCTCACCGTCCTGATACTTGTGTCGGTGAATTCCCGAATAGCTCCCAGGCCGACCCCTGCGCCCAGACCCAGAATAAAGCCAATTAGGACAATGGCCATTCGATTCGGCTTGATGGGCCTTTCCGGCACCTGAGGCGGATCCACAACTGTGAACTTCTCTCCAACCTGACTCTCTTCCAGGCCTTCAGCCTGACGCGCTTCCATAAGTTTTGCCAAGGTCTCATTATATTTTGTTTGACCAGACCTGTAATCCCGGATCAAATCCTGGTAGTCCTGCTCCACCTGAGGCATCTTCTCCAGTCGTTTGACATATTGCTGCCACCTAACATCCAGCTCTTTACGTTGAGTCTGCAGTGCTTCCATCTCTATCTCTGTGCGCTTGATTTGAGTATAGATATTAATATATGCCGGATTTGTAGCCCCGGTAAAGGCGGGATCAGCACTGCCGGCTTCATCAACTCGACTATCCGCCAAGGCGATCTTAATATCGGAAATTTCCTGCTTCAGACGCACCATATCCGGATGCTTGTCCGTGGTATGGTTGCGCAAACTCTCCAACTGGACTTCTTTATCATTCAGCATTTCCTTTAGATTCCTGCGCTCATTATCCACACTCACCTTCTTTTCCAATTCTTCAATCTCGCGTCGTATCTTAATAACGTCCGGATGCTTGGGTGAAAGACTGGCCTCCAGGGAAATGGCCTGGCTCCTGAGAAGCTTTAACCTGTCGCGAGGCTCCCATACCTGGCCACCAGTTAACAGGACATTGGGTGAAATCGTTGCCAACTGTCCCTCCAGGTAGACCTTGCGATCCTCCAGGGCCAGCATTTTGGCTTCAACGCCTTCGATCTGCCGGCGAATTTGCCGCTCAGTTTCAAGATTCAGCCGCATCAACTCAGGCAACTCGGTCAGATGTTCCTCCTTGAAACGGGCGATCTTTTCTTCCAAGAAACGGGTCGTGTCGCGATAATCCTCCAGTTGCTGCTCCAATATATTTGTTGTAGTTCTGGCCAGGTTCTCGCGAAGGCTTATGTTGTATTCCAAAAACAATGAAGTCAAACGATTTGCGACCTGAACGACCTTTTCCGGATCAGTGCCCTCATAAGAAACGGTAAAGGCCACATTTACCTCAACTTGCCGTCCCATACGCCGGCTGGGAACCATGGCGCTTACCATTTCCACCAAGATATCTTCGCGCATTTTACTCAGAATGTTCTCAACCGGCTCTTTGCCCTGGAGATCAGGGTAGAGTCGAAAATCTTTAATGATCTGTTCCAGGGTCTTCCTGCTCAGGATCTGCTCAGTTATGGTCTTGATACGTTCTTCGGCATAGCCGGTAACAGTGGTACGAACCAGGTCTTCCGGAACCTGCTGAGATTCAATCAGAATCGTGGCCCTGGACTGATATATGGCAGGTAACAGATAGGCTACCACTGATGCAATGCAAAGAATCACCAACCATGGCACGACGATGAACCACTTACGCCTCCGCAAAAAGACCGTATAGTCTTGTAATGTCTGAGGCCCGCGATCTGCTTCGGTCATATTGTCTCCTAAATCTGTCGCCATCGCGAGTTATTTACCAATCTTCTAATCGAGAATAAAAATTCAGGGAAATCCAGACTAAATTCCTTCTGGTGTTTCGATCGACCTCCTGGTCATCCAGAAATCTGTGTTGATAATATATTCCAATATTGGCATGCTCAGTCAAACGATAGACAAGACCCGGACGAATATCAACTGTCCAGTAATCCTCGTCATCCTGATCGCCCTGAGAGCTCACATCCGTGTAGCTTGCGTTACCGGTGAGACGCATTCTCTCGCTCAGCCTGTACATCCCCTTCAGGGTCACACGGTCGCGATCCACTGTTTCACCAACCCCGCTTGGATAAACGTCCCTCACGTAACCTGCCCGCCAGGTTCCTCTTTCCAATTTACCGTATGCCTCTACAGAGGCCAAAAAACCTGTCTCGTTAGAAGTCCCCTCGATATCGTCTTTTATATGGGAGTAATAGATTCCAGCACCGGCCCGGAGATTCAGTCTCTCGGAAAAGGCGCGGTCAATGCCGCACATCAAGTTATATGAATTCGTCTCGCCATCATCAAAATCCGCATCGGAAAACGAGGGGGTCACATATACATAGGTGCGGTCATCAGCCAGCAAGTAAGTGTACGTAAGGGAGATTTCGGCCGTCCGGTAGTCCTCGTTGTCGTCTCCTTCGTAGTTGACTTTGCGAAAAGGAAGGGCCATTTCCCATGATGAACGCTCAGTGGCCTGCCAATGCATGGAGGGATTAAGTCTATATTCTTTACGATCCTCACGCCAGAGCCTCAGGCCTTCCTCGGACAACTCGCTATCCTGGGTCGTATCCTTGCGATAGCGACCATCAAAAGACAGTGTCACAGTGGGCCTTACCCGACTTGAGGCCTTCAGACGATAGTACTGATCAAGGGTATCAAGGTCACTATGGGTATCAAATTTCTGGCCCAGCAATTGGGCGCTTAAACTAAAATCGTTCTGATCAGTCCTTCTTCGCCATTTCAGTTCAGGACGTATTTCGTAAATCCAGTCATGCTCTGCATGGCGGCTGGAAAAATTGATATTGTCGTCATATTTCAGTCGTGCATCCACTCTGGGGTTCCACGTCACTTCTGCCGCCTCTGCGGCCGAAAGCCATACCCCTGCCAACAAACTTGTCATAAAGAACAAACATATTCCCAAACGCACAAACTTCACGATGCCTTCCCTCGACTTTCTATTTCTGTTACATTACGACTATTACATCGCCGCTCTGCAACACAATGTTTTGTTCAAGATGCTTTCCCCTGGCAACGTCGCTATAGTCAAACCGTATCTTCGACTGACCGTCAGGCCCCTGTCTCAATATGGAAATCTTACCAAGGTTGGCAAATGGATTTGTACCGCCTGCCAGGCTCAGGGCCTGCATGACATTGATGGACTGCGGCAGCACAAAGACGCCCGGCTTGTTTACCTTGCCGATCACGTAGATCTTGTAACTCTTTATCTCAAGAGGAAGAACAGCAATCGTAGGTGACGGGATGAACTCCTCAAGACGCTTTACTATTTCCTGCTGGATATCTACCAGCGTCTTTCCGCCGGCCTTAATCTGTCCAACAAGGGGAAAGCTGAGATACCCGTCAGGCTGAACAATAACTTGTTTTGTGAGCTCAGGGTCTTTCCATACGGAAATCTCCAAGACATCTCCCGGACCAAGGACAAAAGACGGGATGCCTCCAGCACAAACGGGCGACGACACAACTGCCACAAATAATAGAGCAGCAAATAATCTCAAAAAACATCTCTCCATAATCATTGCACCCCTCCGAAATTCGTTTCCATAGCCAAATCCGGCTCCATAGCTCCAGAACATTCTCTTGCTTGAATATCCAACATTTTAACCAGCATAATGAAATTTTGGCATCTTTACATACTTGAATTTTCGAAAAATAGTTGAAGAACCAAGTAAGTAATTGGCACATTTATTGCTGTTAAACCTTCACCACGTCATTCCCGCGAAGGCGGGAATCCAGATTAAGAACATATCGCATCATATAAATCTTCCCAATTTTGGTTCTTTTCTTTTATAAGCCGCAAATTCCAAGCTCTTCGCCATTTTTTTATTTGTTTTTCTCTGGTAATTGCACTTTCAGCATTTGCATGGATTTCGAAAAAAACAAGTTCCTTTACATTGTATTTTTTGGTAAAACCTTCAATCTGATTATGTTTATGCTCCCCAATTCTTTTCACTAAATTGGAAGTTACACCGGTATATAATGTGCCATTCCGCTTGCTTGCCAAAATGTAAACATAAAACTGCTTTTCCATTGCTATCTCTGGATTCCCGCCTTCGCGGGAATGACGTCCGGTAGTACCGTATACTTTTCATCTATATTACTTTTAGAATACCTGCAGCAAAAATCATTCCAAATCCTTGTTTTTCTGACCAACTATTTTTCGAAAATTTGAGAATATAGTGTAATCGTAATTTTTTAACAAATACTTGACAATACTCAAGAATAACACTTTATTTATAACTTTACCATTTTGGGGATATCTGACAATATTTATAACTAAAAAAGACTTCATTATTTGGTTGAAATTACCACCTCTGGCGGTGGTACCATAAATGGTTCTACCGTTGTATTAAAATATATTCGCGAAGCGATTAACTCTGAACCTGGAACCGTGAATCTTTGAATCCAGACCGACCAAATGTCCAATTTTCATCATATCCGTTATGAATAAAAGGCTTGAAGGCCATATAAAAATCATTTTTAATGAGGTCTGACTATGGATTACTGGAGCTGAAGGTGCCGCAGGGGATCTCATGTAATGGTAGGTAATCCTGTAAAATTATGCGAAAGCTGTCAAGGGAATGAGCGCTGAGGAATTGAAAGGGGAAAGGAGATGGCGTGTTTGCATATTCTCTTATTACAGGCATGTGAGCGCAATATGCTGGTATGGTCTGTTGATACTCACAGGTATTCTATCTTGGGAGGGCGTGACCCTGGCCGGCACTCTGGGTCTCAGCGGGAATTGGCAATATCAACACACCGGGAATGGCGAGGACTGTGACTCCTATCAGCAGAACTACAATCTGGATTTTGGCCATGAAATGACAGAGGCCATGACCCTTAGCGGGAGTGTGCGGTATAATAACAACTGGAATGAAGGGCGGGTGACAGAGACGCTATACCCCACCTTAGATTTTAGAGTGAGCAATGACATCTTTCGACTGGATTTCTCGGGCACTGCCACAGAACGTATGAATTCCGAGGGTCCGGACCAGTCCGACAGATCCTGGGATGCCAGGTGGGACAGTGCCTGGAGCCGCGACTGGTGGCCCGAGTTTCGGCTCCGTTACGGGGAAGGACTCTCATGGGATGACCAGACCCCTCATGTTGTCGATAAGGACTCGTCGCAAATGGGGCTTGATATAGACTGGGAAACGGCCTGGGATATAATCCCGGCAAAGACCTTCTACAGCTATTACAGAAATGAAGGGACGGACAAGGTGACCAGTTTAGATGATACCAACGAGAGCCATTATGCGCGGCTGCAGTTAGGCAGATCCTTCTGGGCCAATCGTTTCGCCTTCTCCTTCTCCCAGCAGTATTCCATGAACCATCAGGAATCCGAAGGGCCGATCGGGACCCCCCGGCCCCGCACCATCTCCAAGTGCATGGCCGGCGAGGATGATACGCCGGACGAGGACACTCTCCCTGATAATTTAGAACTTATTGATCACGATTACGAAACAAGCGCCCTGGTCATTGAACCTGACGAGGACCTGACAATGAACATAGGCGTAAAAGTAGATTCTCAACAGATTGATCTATTCTATTTCTATACGGTCGAAGACCTGAGTCCTGCAGACCGGGATTTTAGATGGGACCTCTGGGTGAGCGAAGATGGCGATGAATGGAAGCGGAAGGCCATCGACCTCACATCTATCTACAACCTATCCTTTCACCGTTTTGAGATTGATATTCCCGGGGTAAAGGCGAATTATCTGAAGCTGGTGACAAAACCTACTCTTGCAAATGCCGTGTCCTTCAGCGAGGTTGAAGTGATGCGGCGCGCCGTATCAGAGAAAGAAGAAAGGGATTTTGAAAACTATATGACAGACCTCGGCCTTGGATTTCGTCTGACCACGGACCTGAACCTTAACTATAGCCTCTCTCTCGAGAAGTCAAAATCTGATTCCGATTACAATGAAGATCGGAGTCAGGATAGGCGGACTCAGGCAGGGACCCTTGCATGGACGCCCAGTCCCTATTTTTCCCCCAGCCTGAACGTCAGCGAATGCCAGCAGAACAACAACGGCGACAATGAGACCCGACAACCGGATACACTGACTCGGTCCTATTCTTTCAGTATAACGTCTGCGCCTCTGCCAACACTCGACCTAAGTTCGAGTGTCACTCGCAGCGAGAACTACGAGGACGATAAAAAAATCTCAACGACCGACAGCTATTGCCTATATACCACAGCCGTCTTATTCCCGGACCTGGACTCCAGTCTGGATATCACCTACAGCACCACTGACGATGAAGAGCAGGATGAAGACACCCGGACTTTTGGGGCCCGGACTTACCTGACAGCCCGCTTGAGCCCTAAGCTCACGGCGGATCTGACCGGGGAATACAATAAATCCATGGGGGAAACGGACTCGGTCTCAAAGGACGCCGTATTGACCTTGAACTGGCGGCCCTCGGATATATTCTCATTACGGGGCAGTGCCAACTACACATGGGAGGAGGATGAAGCTTGCAGATCCAACTATACAGTGGCTATGAGCGTAGTCCCCAGTGACAAGACCCAGGTGAACCTGAACTACTCTTACGCAGATAGTACGTCGACCACAGAGAATTACGGTATTTCCTGCAACTGGACCATCAACCGCATTTTCTCAATGAATCTTAACGGCAGCTACCAGATCAAAGAGGATGAGAAGCCGTGGAGCATCAGCGGGCAGCTTGCTGTACGGTTTTGATTTAACCGGGTAAATCAATTAAGATTAACCTGAAAAATAAGTCTTTGCAAATAATCAATTATGAAACAGAAATTTTATTGAAGAATGAGGGGATGCTGAGTATGAGAAAATGTTTCCTTATAGCTTGCGTCTTGCTGATTATCAGTCTATTGAGCGGCTGTGGGGTAAAAACCAGATCAGAGACATTTCTCCGTGAGGACATAGAACTTGGTTATGTGCGCCAGGTAGCAGTGCTTCCCTTTGAAAATCACAGCAAGGACGACTATGCTGCAGCCAGGGCTCAGGACTACACCATTACGCAGGGCCTTGCCATGGGGCTTTTCGATATAGTTGACAAAGGCCTGGTGGACAGCGTAATAAAAGAAGAGGCCATCGAGCCTGGAACCCCCCTGGATATGCCAACGATAAAGCGCCTTGGGCAAAGACTCAATGTCCAGGCCTTCCTGCTGGGCGCTGTAGACTATGCCGAGGAGGGACGGAGAGGCAATTATGCCTTTCCGGAGTTCTCCCTTACGTTGCGGCTAATCGATGTCGGCACAGGAACAGTCCTCTGGCAGGCCAGCGGCTATGGAAGCGGCTACAGCGTGTGGGGACGGCTTTTCGGCCTGGCGCCTCGTGATATCTTCCAGGTAGGATTGGGAACGATTGAGGAAATGCTCGAAACCCTGCCTGCAGGGGCATCCGATTGACACCTGAATCCTGCATGTCAGATCTTGAAAACAAAGTTTAGGTGGCATGAAGAGGGAAGACTATGCCTTTTAGACGCGGTTTCATTCTTTTGCTTTTGGCTCTGCTATGGTCACCTACAGCCATGGCTGAGAAGATCGCTGTCTTTCCTATAGAGGATCTGAGCCAGGGGCCGAACGGCGTCGACTTTGCGCTCACTGAGTATCTTGAAAAGGACCTTGATGCCCGAGGGCTGGAGGTGGCTTCTCAGGAGGCGGTTATCTCCTTTATGGCCCGCAATCGCATTCGCTGGCTGGGCTTTCTTAACACGTATCATATCCTCCAGGTCCGGAAGGAATTGGGGGCTGACCTGATCCTTCTCGGCACGGTAAGCCAGCGTAGCGAAGAGCCGTCCGCAGCCTTCGGCATGGTCCTGTATCTGATTCGGACCGATGATGCCAGGACTGTCTGGTCCCAGGCCAGGGGTCTTTCGTGTAACGACATACGGCACGTGTTGGGTATTGCCGAACCACGCTCCGCTGAAGACCTGTGGCCCATAGCGGTCCAGGACATTCTGGAGAATTGGCCCAAGGATATGGGCCTCAACAGGGATCAGGACGCGGTTTCTGAGATTGCTGAAGTCGATCTGGGCAGACGGTACGTCAGCTCAGGTAAAAAGGTCACATGCAACTTGCGGCTTAGGTCCATTGAAGAAGGTGATCGCCCCGAGGTCACGTTGAGGGTCCGAGGCAAGGGACATCTCCGCATGAAACACAAGGGGGGGAATCTCTACCAGGCATCGTGGACAGCATCTGCGACAGAGGGATCCTATCCTGTAAGCCTTATCCTCTACAGGCCTTCAGGCAAGCATAAAGTGGCCTTCCTGGGGATATATCATGTGGACAATAGTCCTCCGGTTCTTGCCTTGGGTATCAGGGGTTTGAGGCTTCATGGGGCCGTTGCCTTTCGGGACCGGATATTGATAATTCCCCGTCTCTTGGAACAGGAACCAGTATCGCGCTGGGGTTTCTCCGTTCAGGACGAGCAGGGGAAAACAATCGTGCACGAACGCAGAGAAGGGAATCTGCCCAAATGTTTTGTCTGGCAAGGACGTACCGATGACGGCGTGCGGGTCGACGATGGGAATTATCAGATTGTCATAAAGGTCTGGGACCAGGCCCAGAATATGGCCGTGGTCTCGGAAAGGCTTGCATTGATGCACAATCCACCTGATATGGTTTTGGAGGCTAAAACACGTGGACAAGGGTTGGTTCTGGATATCCGGAACAAGGGAAGGGTACCCATCGCCTTCTGGCACATGGAAATCTGGGACGATGACGGTAATCTCATCAAGACCGCCGAGGGAGAGACCCTGCCTGCCGAGGTCGACGTAGCGCTCCCGGAGTCCACAGTGGAGTGTGTGCTGACTGCCAAAGATATCCTCGGAAACCAGTTTCGTAAAGAAATCAAGGACCTTAAGTTGTTAGTCAGTCAAGAGAATGTCGAGGGCACAGCCACGGAAGAATGGTCGATGGAGTTCTAGGTATATGTATTTACCATGGGCAAACTCTGTCTCTCTCCGGTTGGTTCTGAGCCTGACGCTTCTTTGTCTCGCAGCTTGCGGACCAAAGGTTCCCGATCTCGTCAAGTATGCCTCTTTGCCTGATGAAAGGATTTGCCGGATAGCAGTGCTGCCTTTTGTGAACGAAACGGATTATCCCTTGGCCGACACCATTGCCTATCGTGTCTTCATGGCCGAATTGGTCCAAACAGGGCGATTTGATCTGGCCCAGGAAGGGGATGTGCGGGAAGCGTTTCGCCATATGAGAATCTGGCCGGGTCAGCAGCCGCGCATAGAACAGATCAAGATCTTGGGCGATCGTCTGCGAGTCGGACTGATCATAACCGGTACAGTAGTGGAGATGGCCGAAGTACCGATGGCAGGGGCAGTAAATCCCGTTATTGCCTTGTCTCTCAGGATTGTTGACCCCGGGTCCGGTGAAACGCTCTGGCATACGTATCATCGAAGAGATGGGGAGCATTACCGCAAGGTAATGCATTTCGGGATACTGAATACAGCAACCAGTCTGGCCGATCAAGTGTATCGGGAGGTATTAGATCTATGGTTCAAAAAGGGTCTCAAAGGATGTGCCGACTAATTAATATCATAACAATACTCATAGGGTTTATACTGCTTGGATCCGCTGATCTGCAGGCTTGGTCGTGGGGTAAAACCACCCTTGTAACAATAAACGACGAGACGTTTACTACAGACGATTACCTGCACTGGTGGGAGCACTGGAAGGAAAAAGAGACCCCGTTTCCTGAGAGCCTGGAGCCTTTCATCGACTGGCATCTCCTGGTACAGGAGGCCGAAAGCATGGAGCTTTATCAGGAGCCGACCTATCAGCATAAGGTGGATACCTTCATCAAGGTCAGGGCCCTGATGATGCTGAAAAACGAGGCCGTTGACTCAAAGATCAAGATCACTGATAAAGACCTGTGGAATCGATACGAGCAGCAGTACTCTCCTCGATGGCACGTGCGTATTATATACTTTAATGAGGGGGCAAAGGCTAGGCAATTCTATGAAGAGCTGAATTCCGGACAGTTGGTCTTGGCTGATATGGCGGAACAGGCCATGACCGAGAGAGGCGTTGTCAATGAGCATGAACAATGGTTACGGCCCAACAGTATCTCTGATTCCTGGGCGGATATCCTGGCCGGACTGACTGTCGGAGAGGTGACACAGCCTCTCGAAAGGAATCAGGGATTTGTCCTCCTCTGCCTGCAGGAACAGAAAGGCCCGGAGAAGTCCGATTTCGAATCTGTTGAGTCCAATATCCGAAAGAAAATCCGTGACGAGCAGCAGGCTGAGCTGACAAAAGAACTGGTGCGCAAACTCCGCAAGAAGTACCAGGTCAAGATCGATGAGGAGCTGTTTAACTCGCTGGATGTAGAAAATATTCAAAAAGATCTTCTGGACAAATCCCTTGTCACTACGAATCGCGGGGACGTCTCGGTGAAGTTCTTTATGGAGCAATTCCAGAAGGAACGAAGCATGCGTGGCGCACTACGTTTTCAGAAAAAGGACCCATGGGATTTCCTGAAGAGAAATGTGCTCGACAGGATAATTTCACAGACGCTCACTTCATGGGAATCCCTGGACCGTCACTACGAAAAGAGTCCTCCATTCAAAGGGACCTATGAGTTTTACTGCCGGCACCGTCTCATCAAAGAACTCGAAAGACGTCTTTTCTCGCCAAAGACAGAGTTCAGTGACGAGGAGGTGACTGCATACTACAATCAACACCCGGAAAAGTTCACCGGTCTGGAGATCGTCACTATCGTAGTCCTGGAAGCAGATAAGAAGCTGGCTAACAAAATATGGGCGGAGATCAAGCAAGGTAAAGATTTTTTTCAGATAGTGCGGAAATATTACTCCCGCGACATCCCGGCCAAAAGCATTCCTGTCGATCATCTGGATTCCGACACGAAAAAGGTAGTGGAAAAGCTGGCCAAAGGGGAAGTCAGCGCGCCATTTGAGGTGAAAGGTCATTCCTCCATGGTCAAGCTCATGGACCGCAAAGTTGCGAGCACCAAGCCTTTAAGTGAAGTGCGGGAGGAGATTGTTGAGCGCCTGCGAGAGGAAGAGCCTGCCCGTCTGCGGAAAAACTATGTTGAGCAACTTCTATCCAGGTCCGATATAGAAATAAACGAGAAGGCCTGGGAAAAGCTCAAGAAGGAGTATGGGGGGGGAAATGACAGGAAAAAGAACTAGATTTATTGTGGTGCTTTTGTGCTTTGCCCTGGCGGCAGCTTGCGTACCCCAGCATGCTAAGAGACAGCCACGGAAGAAGTGTCTGGAATGTCACGAAGAATTGCGTGAGAAGTTCCTTTCCGGGATTGTGCATTCCCCTGTGAAAGAGGAAAACTGCAGGGCCTGTCATCTGCCCCATGGTCTCATCGGGGGGACTTATCTGCGCAAGAACCAGCCGGATCTCTGCTTTCCGTGTCACAAGGAACTCGCAGCCGACATGGACAAAACGTCGGTCCACAAACCCGTGAGAGAGGGCCAGTGCGACAAATGCCACGAGGTTCACAACGGGTCCTTCCCGGGTCTCCTCAAGGCGGAACGGCAGGATTCCTGTTTTGCCTGTCACGATCGAAAGACCATCATGAAAGCGAACGTTCATTCTCCGGTGGAAACAGGCTGTGAGACATGTCATGACAATCATGCCTCTGACAACCCTGATCTGCTCCTGAAGGGGAAGGATGAGACCTGTCTTACCTGTCACAAGACAGGTGCGGAGGTCTTTATAGCAGCACACAGAGGTTACCCTGTAAAGACCGGATGTGTGCTGTGCCATTCGCCCCACAGTTCCGACGGTTCCGCTTTACTGAAGCGCGTGCTTCACAAACCTATGTCCGATGGCCAGTGCGAGTCCTGCCACGAGGTGGATTCGGCGGCAAAGATAGTGCTAAAGGACACGCCCAATAATCTCTGCGTCTCCTGTCACAAAGAGGACGGGAAGGCTGGAGAGAGTATTCACGAGCCTTATGCTCAGAAAGAGTGTGTAGAATGTCACGCGGTCCACGCCAGCGAGTATCAGGACATGCTCGCCAAATCCCCTGAGACATTGTGCCTCAAGTGCCATGAGCAGGGTCAGGACAAGAAAGAAAAGAGTGTTCATGCTCCGGCAGAAAAGGGGGAGTGTCTGTCATGTCACTATGGCCATCAGTCCCAGGTAAAATTTTTACTCAAGACAGATCAAAAGACACTCTGCTTTCAATGTCATCAAAGGTCTGATTTTGCCACCGGTCCAGTGGTCCACGATCCAGCCGGCAAGGGCGAGTGCCTGGACTGTCATAAGCCCCACCAATCCAAACAGAGGGTGCTTCTCGTCCGCAAAGAAGGGGATCTATGTCTGTCTTGTCACGAAAAGACACTTGATGAAATGGGACTGTATAGCCTCCATCGTCCATTTGCCAGTGGCGAGTGCAGCCGTTGTCACCAGCCCCACCAGAGTAAAAACAGGATTCTGCTCAAGAAAAAAACGGCCAGGGGAGAATTGTGCTTTAACTGCCATCAGGGATTGACCAAAGCTGACTCGAACATTTCCTTCCACCAGCCATTTGCCAGAGGGTACTGCCTGAAGTGTCACGCCCATCATTCCAGTAACTTCGCCTATATAATGAAGAAAAAATCCGGCGATATCTGCCTGGAATGCCATTCTCAAATAAAGGCGGAACTCAAAAAGCTTCCCGTGAAACACGAACCTGTAGATCGGCTGAATTGCGGGGTCTGCCACCTTGCGCATGGCTCTGTCCATAAAGAATTTCTGCTTAAGGGACAGCCGGATCTCTGTCTTATGTGCCACTCTGAGAAGGCCGAGTACTGGCAGGGTGGCGTGGCCCATGATCCGGCGAGCAAGAACTGCTCCCTGTGCCACAACTCTCACGGCTCAAAAAATCCGGCTATTCTCAAGACAAGTGCCGGCGTCTTATGTGCCGGTTGCCATAAGGAGGATACGACCGGATTCTTAAAGGCCCACAGGGGTATTAAACCGGGGCTTGAAACATGCCTCGGCTGCCATGACCCTCACGGCGGGCCTGACAGCTCACTTCTCTATCCAGTCAGCCATGTCCCCTTTGAACAAGGCAACTGTCGTCCATGTCATCCAGGGAGGGCCAAATGATGTCGAAGCTCATGTGGTTATCGCTGTTACTGATAGTTGTCCTTTGTGTGGGTCAGACTGCCACCGGTTTTGCTGAGATTACCTGCTTTCAGTGCCACAAGAAGGCTGACTTCCAAGGCAAAGCAGTGCATGAGCCGGTTGGCAAGGGCCGGTGTAGCGCGTGTCACAGTCCACACGTGGCGCGTTTCAAAGGATTGATCCAGAAGTCCGGAGCCGGCCTCTGCTATGGGTGTCACAAGGATCAGGCCACTACGTTCAAACAAGGCATAGTGCACCAGCCTGTCAGGCAGGGGCAGTGTCTGTCCTGTCATGACGCCCATGCCTCAGGGGCAAAAGGGTTGCTTAAGAAGCGTCTCTCAGAGAGTTGCTTTAGCTGTCATAAAACGCTCCCTTCCAAGTTCAAGCATACCCATTCGCCATACGCCAAGGGAGCCTGTCTGGCCTGTCACTGGCCCCATCAATCCGTAAACCCCCAACTCCTCAAGTCAAAGCCTGACAAGCTGTGTCTTTCCTGCCATAAAAGGGATACTGTGCGGCAGGCCCACCCGAATTTCCCCAAAGAGGCACGTGATTGTCTTTCCTGTCACAACCCGCATGGAAGCAGCCGCCAGGCATTAGTTCGTGACGTTCTCCATAAACCCTATAAGCAAAGCTGTGCCGAGTGCCACGGCCGGGGCAGGATGAGTGCGGAAACCTGCCTGCGCTGCCACGAGGAAATAAGAGAGGAGGTCCTGGCCCTTCACAGCCACCTGCTGGATCAAGAGGGATGCAGTTGCACCACGTGCCACAGTCCCCATGCCGGCGATACAGGGAGTCTGCTCAAGGGAAAACAGAAGCAGATCTGTCGGAGTTGCCACGAAGACACTTTTAACAGATATCAGGGCAGACTTCACATCCACCAGGAAGTATCTGATTGCAAGGAATGTCATGATGTCCATGGATCAAATTACCTCGCCATGCTGAAGGGGGGAGGAAACAATAGTTGCATTCGTTGCCATGAAACCCAGGGAAAGTTCACCCATCCGGTTGGCGAGAAAGTCCTTGACCCGCGCACGGGTCAGATAGTAACCTGCGCCAGTTGCCATAATCCTATGGGAACGGATTTCAAGAACAACCTCAAATTGAGCGGCGAAAAGGATTTGTGCATACAATGCCACCGGGCTTATTAGGGAGGAGTGCCTAAAGTTAAAAAAGAGGATTAATTATGAAAAAGCTTCCTTTTCTGATAATTTTTACTGTGACTGTTCTTCTGCTTGAAGGCCCTACGCCGGGGTATGCTGCAGCCACCTGGCAGTGGCTTTCGTCTCTGAAAGGGCAGCCTTCCGGGCAATCCATGTGCATGCCCTCGGCATTGTATATCGACCATGCCCTTGAACGATATTACGCGGTGGACGCCCGCAACAACCGTCTTCTCTCTTTTAATAAAGATGGGGAGTTTTTGAAGGAGTTCAACGCCAACGGTCAGCTCCGGATTCCATTTGACATGGTCAAAGATCGGGAAGGCCGCATCTGGCTGATAGAAAAGGGGCGAAACAGTCTGACCATGATCGATCTTCAGAGCAAGGCCATAGAACAACACACTCTCTCTGACGGCGGTCACGTGGTATTCCTGGACCGGCTGGAGTGGAAAGACGACATCTTTTATGTCCTTGATAAGGTCACCGGGCAGGTCCTTGCATTGGACCGGGACTTGAAAGTAATAGGACGCTTTTTGTGCCGGGACGGTACAAGCGGTTTTGTAGATTTCAAGATTCGAAACAGTTCCCTCTGGGCTATGGAAATGGGTGGAAAGGCAGTATATCGTTTCTCAATGGACGGAAAACCGGTATCCAGTGTCGCCCTGGAAGATGTAACAGGGTTTCCTTACTCTTTTGAAGTAGGGCCTTCTGGAATTTTTTACGTCCTGGATCGTCACGAAGGAAACGTGGCTGTCTTTAACCGGGAGGGGCAATTCAAATACCGGTTTCTCACTCCGGGCCAGTCCCGGGGCAGGCTCTTTTTCCCCATCGAGCTGAAATTCGATCCCTGGGGAAGATTATGCGTAGTGGAAGAAGGCAATGGCCGGGTAGAAATTTTCAAGAGATAGGGAATCAAAGAAAGTCTATGCGCAGAGCGGCAACCATAGTCCTGATACTTGCGTGGGTCATTTTGGTTCCATTGCATTCGATTGCAAAGGTTACAGGGCCCTGCGTCAACTGCCACACCATGCACAACAGCCAGGCAGGGGTGTCCGTGGTGGCCGAAGGACCTGTTCCATGCTTGTTGAATAGTGATTGCATAGGGTGTCATGCCGGCATTAATGACGGCAGCAACACAACGCCCTATGTATTGATGACTGATAGTGTGCCCATTTACGAGTCAACAGGCACCGAGGCCGATACCAATACCTTGGCGGGCGGTAATTTTTACTGGGTGGCCATAAGCGGTCTCGACCGGAAAGGCCACAATGTGGCAGGAGTAGTCGGGCTGGATTCTACACTCGGGAATACCCCGCCGGGGGGTGTGGAAGACCCAAGTCCGAGTAAACAGTTGACCTGTGCCGGGGTCAATGGCTGCCACGGTGACAGGGATGTTTACAGCCCGTATAAGGCCATGTCCGGAGCACACCACAATAATGATATGACCCTTTGGAAGAATGGCACGACCCTGGCGCTAAGCTACCGTTTTCTGGACGAGGTCCAGGGTCTGGAGGATACGGACTACGAATACCGGCCCACGGCCCAGCATCACAACAAATACTATGGGAAAGACAGAGCTGGGGAGGCAGATAGAGCTGAAGGCACCATCAGCAGCCTCTGCGGGCAGTGCCACGGTAACTTCCATAACGGCTCTGGAGAGATAGCATCAGGGACCTTTGGAAACGGCGTATGGCTCCGGCATCCTACGGATTTTGACATGGCAAGGGCCAAGTCCCGGTCCGGTGGTGAATACGCCGGATACAACGGGGGAACAGGGACAGGCAATCCGTACAGCGTTGTAAGTCCTGTTGCAACATCCGATACCAGCACAAATTTAAACACTACGGTTTTTTCCGGGACAGATGATGCCATCGTCATGTGTCTTTCCTGCCACAGGGCCCACGGTACGCCAAATGACGCCATTCTCAGGTGGGACTATAAGGGCTGGCCGGCAGGTGGTTACAACGGGTGTGCAATATGTCACACGGAGAAAGACTGACAGGAGAGCGACTCAGGAGATAGACTATGAAAGCATATCCGGCAGTATGGCTGACCCTGTGTCTTTTGCTGATAGGTCAGGCCACATGGGCAGGTAGCTATATAGACTCTGCCCACGGGGATTCCCCTGACGGGGTCAATCGCTCGGCTACAACAGAATATAGCATAGGCAACTGTGCCCACTGCCACGAAATGCACGCAAGCATGGAGGGCTCGGAGCCGGAACCTATCAGTGGCGCTCCTGCGCCGTTTACTCTTTTCGCAACCAATTTTAACACATCTGCCACTTCTGGTCCCTATTCGGAGTCTGACAACTTCTGTTTTTACTGCCACAACAACAGCGGCTCTGCCCAGCAGGTGGTCAATTATGATTACAGCAGGGTGTACGGGTGTGACACCTTTGGCGGACCGACCTCGATCTTTAGCGCCTTCAACCAGACCTCGTATCATAACTTGGAAGACATTTGGAACTTCGCCGATGGTAATGTTAACTTTCCCTGGTTCAAAGAATATTCCAATCCCTGCAACGCCTGCCACAACCCGCACCTTGCCAAGAGGAACTGGACAGACCCGGACAACCCGCTGCTCAGTTCTATTTCAAAGCCCTCGGACCACTTCAGCCTGTGGGGAACAACAGACCTGATGTCCAAATACTCTTCTTATGAAGCACCTTACTGTTCAGGGACGGCCAATCGTGAGCCAGGCCGTACAGCCGTGCACGACGGATCAAAGACTCCGGACTACGTGGGGTTCTGTACGGACTGTCACAAGACCGGCAATACCATTTACAGCACTACTCTCTTGCGAGATCTTGAAGAAATAAACTGGTCTTCCGGTGGTGACAAACACGGCCAGCAATCCAGAAACGGGGGAATCGATATCGAGGAACCATACGCCTCTGCCACCAACAGCAATTTTGTCCTGTCCTGCCTGGATTGTCATGAACCACACGGCGCCCCCAACATCATGCTGATCAGGCGTCGTGTCAATGGAGGGGATCTGGATGGGACGGTTTCTTCCTCTTCGAATACCCTGGGTTATCTCTGTACCCGGTGCCACAAGGATGACGCCGATGCAGGAACCGGTTTACTTAATGAATGGAAATTTGTTCACCACAATTCGGGCGACGCACCGTATCCAGGTCCAAGTTCTCCGTGCGGTGATTGTCATCAGCCATCGGATTGCAACGGTTCCGACTGCAACCCCATCAACTGCGACCACTGCCATTTCCATAATGGAAACGATGATTGGGCCGGGACCCATAAATCCGGTCGGATTACCTTTTAGCTTGACAAGGTGGGCAATGCCCACCCTACATTCTGTACCGATAGACCAGAATCGCACGTAATCTGGTAGGGTGGGCATTGCCCACCAATAAAATCAGGTAAATCCGCTATGTCTAATTACCGACGGTCAAAAACACCTGGAGGAACATATTTCTTTACGGTTGTAACCTACAATCGGCACGAAATACTTTGCAAACCTCAATCCCGAATGGCATTACGTAATGCCATTGAGGAGGTGCGGGTTTTACTCCCATTTCATATTGATGCCTGGGTCCTTCTGCCGGATCACCTCCATTGCATATGGACGTTGCCGGAAGATGACGCCGATTTTTCAAAACGCTGGGGAATGATCAAAAGCAAATATACCAAAAATGTAGGGTGGGCAATGCCCACCAATCAAAAACGATCAATATCTCGTATTAAACATCGGGATTCCGATATGTGGCAAAGGAGATTTTGGGAACACCAAATCCTGGATCAGGAAGATTTTAATCGGCATTGTGATTACATTCATTACAACCCTGTTAAACACGGGCTGGTCAATGACCCAATGAAATGGAATTACAGCACGATTCACCGCTTTATTGAGAAAGGATTGTATTCCAGAGATTGGAGCGTTTCAAGGATAAGGGACATAATTTCTATGGATGTGGAATGACTCATACCATTTTTATCTGAAATGAAATGATTCGGTGGGCAATGCCCNNTTTTTTGTTGTATTCAAGGCGCGAGGAGCGAGCATAACGGGTTATGTGATCGACGAGCAACGAAGAAGACGGCAAAAAAGACATTAATTTGTTCAAGTTATTTATTGTACGTTCCTAAATTCATAGCTCTTGCTTCATCGGAGAGGAATTGTGATGGGATTAACCAGCATATGTGACAGATACATCGTCTGGAGAGTAAGGGTTTTCTTACTCTCATGCCTGATTTTGTCTCTACCTTTCGTAGCGTGTGCACCCTCCGTAGGACCGGACACATTCGGCCAGCCCAGGCAAGAATTCGCCGGAGTTGACAAAGGTGCCAGGCTGTCCGTCTTCTTAAACCTGAAGAGCCCTTCCGGACCTGCTGTCCGGTTGCGGATTTCCGCCCTTGAAATCCTTGCGGGGAGCCAGTGGACGTCCCTGATTTCCGAATCTCTGGAGATCGACACTTCCAAGATAGGGAGAGGACAGGTCCTCGTTGTCAGCAGAGATCTGCCTCCAGGGTCTTACGATAAAGTAAGGATCAGGTTTGAAAAGGCGGCTATCCATCGCCAGGGCAAGATGGTCTTTCTGGCCTTGCAAAAACCTGAGTTGCTTGTACCGATTTCCCCTGCCATAAACCTGGAAAAGCGCGACAGCCGGTCTCTCTTCATTACCTGGGATGTGGAGGCCTCCATGAAGGAGACTGCCTTCATGGATCCGGTTATGGACGCAGCACCTCAGTCAATACAACTGGTGGCCGATCTTGCCTACGTTGCATGCCCTGATATAGACACGGTCTATATAATAAGGACCGACAGGAATTGGATATGCGGGTCTCTTGGGATTCCCGGGCGGCCCACATACCTGGCTTTGGTTCCCTCCAGGAACAGGCTCTATGTCCTGACCACAGGTGAGTCCGCCATAAAGGTCATTGAGCTCTCCAATAACCGGCTTGTGGACATAATCCAGATCCCCCTCACCCATGAGCCCGGCTTCATGACCTTAAGCCCGGATGGGCTTTGGGCATACATCCTGGACGAGAGCGGCAACTACGTAGTCCGAATGGATCTACAATCAGGAAGTCTTGCCGAAAGGGTCCACCTGGGCCAGCGGCCGCAGTATGCAGCTTATCTGCCTGATCAACAGCGGCTGGCTGTTTCCTCAAGCCTTTCACAAGTTGTTTTCCTTTTAGATCCGGTGACTTTGACCACCATGGACGCCGTACCTGCCGGCAGCTCACCGCAGGGCCTCGTTGCGTGGAATCATTTGCTCTACATCGCAGAGAGTGGCTCCAATACTGTAAGTGTCTATGACCTTGACGCCAGGCAGGTGCGGGGACGGATCAACGTGGGGCTTTCACCCAGAAGGCTCCTGCTCAGCATGAATAACATCTATGTTTCCAATTACTCCGGAGGGTCTGTCTCAGTCCTGTTACCCGGTCAGTTGAGCGTCATGAGGAAAATTACAGTGGGAGACGCGCCCCTGGAGATGGTGAGTTCAGTGGGCCGTAAATGGCTCTATGTGGGCAATCAAAAATCTCAGGACCTGACAGTAATAGACCTCACTTCCAAACGTGTCTGGGGAACAATAGCCCTTGGCGCTGCCCCGTTGGGCCTCGCAGTCGTTGAGTAAAGATCTTCCGTTTGTGTGAAATCCAGATTCATTACGCAGGCCATAGGAAAGACATATATGAACTCTTTAAGAAATTTTTAGTCAGTCAATGAAAAAATGGGGATTAGGATGTCCCGAAAGCGTTCATCAGCATCATTGCTGGTGGATACTGACGCAGGAGGTCGATCATCACATCACTTCCAGCAAAATCATAGTCGATGTCTCCACGCTTTTGAGCTTGTTCCCTCAAGCGAGGAGCGTAGGCTGCACTGTATCGAATGTCGTAACGATCTTTCCATAGACCAATCAGCCCTGACTTCCTCTTTCGCAAAATCCATTTCCTTAATTATGTAAAATCCATTTCCCTTTTTTTATTGGCTGGGGAAATAGGCAACGGTCAAGGGGGTTTTGTATGTCCTTATGTCCAGGTTTGCGTGGCACGGACTTTGCGCGCAATGGCGAAAATTCAGGGAAAAAATTTGACATTTGTTAAGGAATGCATAATATTCGA
>DFBQ01000012.1:36566-39777 GCA_002367355.1 Deltaproteobacteria bacterium UBA3076
CCAGCAACGGGAAGGAGGCAAAAATGAGACGATTACTATTTTTAACAGTACTCAGTATGGGCATAGCAATGTTTTTGGCCAGCCCTGTCTGTGCAGCGGTACAAGGTGCGTGTAGCAACTGCCACACTATGCACAACAGCCAGAATAACAACAATATGATTCTTAACACTGCTATAGACGACTCCAGCGGTGGTACTCACGGCGGTGGCTACCCCAGCCTGACCAGAGGGAGCTGTGTGGGTTGTCACACTGGGACCAACACCTCAACTAGCACTCGTCCTTTTGTCTATGATACGAATGGTGTAACCTATGGTACTGATACTTTGGCCGGTGGCAACTTTAAGTGGGTTGTTACTGAGGGTAGTGCAAAAGGTCACAATGTAAAAGGAATCCCGGGAATGGTCGCAGATACTGCTTTAACTTCAGCGCCTGGTAATATAAATGCTGATAGTTGTACCAATAGCTGCCATGAAACTCTGTTTGACCCAGAAATTGGTGGTAATAAAATTAATACTGGATGCCAAGGATGCCACCTTGCGCCTGAGCACCATGCTCCTAGACAGACTGCCGGTACCCCTGCTTTAGAAGCGAACGGTTATTTCAGATTCCTTTCCGGACACTTTACCGGTTACGGTGTTGAAGGTATTGAAGATGATGACTGGCAATATATAACCTCCGAGAGCAACCATAATGAGTATCTTGGAAAAGTAGCTAGTCATACTGAAAGTGCTGCTACGGGTGGCTTCATTAATGTTGGTGGAAATACCATGACCGCTTATTGTACAGGCTGTCACGGCAATTTCCATATCCAGCACGATGCCCCTGCTAATGCTAACTGGATTAGACATCCATCTGATGCGGTCTTGCCAAGTACTGGAGAGTATGCATACTATACTACTTATGATCCTAATGTTCCTGTAGCAAGACCTGATTTAACTACTATAGCAAATACCAATTTAGTAGCCAACAACTCTGATATGGTCATGTGCCTTTCCTGCCATAGAGCACACGGCAGTCCCTATGATGATATGCTCAGATGGAAATATGATGGCATGATCGCTGGTGGTGGTGGTGATGATGGTACCGGCTGTTTTGTTTGTCATACTGCTAAAGATCACTAATTAGGCCAAAGCTTGGGAGGGGATGTTGGCTAAGATTTAGGCCAATAGAGCCTTTTCTCTCCAAATTACTTTTTCTCCTGGTTCCTCGATAGACCGGGGAACCGGGAGAAATGCCCGCCATACAGAATCACAAAATAAGGTAACATCCACAGCCGCTAAGGCACGAAGACACAAAGGGGAGATATGCCAGCTTGGTGTCTTGGTGCCTTTGTGGCTGCTGAACTATTACCAAATGAATTCCATAGAGCCTCTTGCAAAAATGCAATTTTTGCACTTTTCTATGATCAAGACATATATAACCTACTGAAATTATTGTGCTCGATTTGAAGCGAGGTGCAATTTTTGCATTTTTGCAAGCACCTCCATATACTTGAGTTTTCGAAAAATAGTTGAAGAACCAAGTAAGCAATTGGCACATTTATTGCCGTTAAACCTTCACCACGTCATTCCCGCGAAGGACTCTCCTTTTTGGCACCGGTGAAATTTTCAAATGACGAAAGGGTTTTCGATAAGGATGCCTTCGATCTTCTGGCCATGGTTCAAATCTTCGGTGAGGATTTTGTATACTTTTGCTCGACAGGCCGCTGCTATGATCAATGCATCCCAGAAAGATAAAAGATGCCTTTCTTCGATCTCCGATGCCAGGAGCACGGTATCGGGTTCGTTTACCTCGATATGCCATGACAAATAGTTCTCAATAATTCCCCTGGCACGCGCCTGAGAGAGCGGTTTGCTTATTTTTTTGTGACGTTAACATAAAATTCCTGCAATACCTGCGTACTCATAACGCCGTTTTCATTTTCCCATAACTCTTCAACGTCAAAAGCGGCAATATCGTGCCGTGGACCTGCATCCAGGTCATGGGCATAAATCAGTATATTTGTATCGACAAAAATTCTACCTTTCATGAAGTTCTTTTCTCGATGCCGTGATTATGCCTCCAAGATGGTATCCGGTCCGCAGATCAGAAATCGCCTTCTTTCTGGCAACTTCGTACTTTTCGGTAGATTCTACAATTCTCTGCAACTCCTGACTGAGTATATTGCTGACCGAGGAACGTCTTCTTGCAGAAACAACCTTTGCCCTTTGGATTAAATCTTTATCAAGACTGAGCGTTATATTCTGTTTCATTCCCTGTCCCCTTAGAATGTTCACGTATATTACGTGAACATGAATGGAATATTTTGGCAAGAGTCAACCACCACCCCTAAAACACCATGGGCATCCAATTGCGCTTGCCTCACCAAGCGTCATAACATAAAATTTATTTGAATAAATTGGCAAGTCCCTCAATCCCATATTAGTCTGCGTCAGTCTGCGTGGTCTGCGGTTAACATAAATGATTCAGGGCAGGAAAAATATTAGTGTGTACACTGAAAAAGGCCGAAAAGCACACCAAGGATACGAAGGAAAAAATAAGGAAGATACGAGCCAAACCCTGCGGATTTATATGGATGACGAAGTGCTTCCTGGGATGAATAAGGTGTCTGGTACAATATCGTCAGCTCTGAAGCACGTATTGCCAGTTTCAAGTATATCAAGGGTTTCTGACGGGGCAAAAAATTTTTTTATCGCAAAAAAGTAATAGACAATGAAATAATGTTTTGATAGTGTAGCGATGGATTGTTGCGGACTTATTTGTAAGGAGGCGCCACGCTATGCTTAAAGGAAGGAAAGGATCAATATTACAATCTGGTCGTGAGATCAGCAGGCAGGAACTTGATGAAATACAAGAAACGGTAGGGGTATTTCCACTGTTGAGCCGTACGGAACTGGCTGCAACCATATGCGAACATCTGGGATGGATGACGGCCTCTGGTGGTTACAAGATAGATGCCTGCATGAAATTACTGGAGAAATTGGAATCGAAGGAATTCGTTGAGCTTCCAGGTAAGCGACAGAGATCACAGAGATCACAAAGGCAACAAAGCGGAAGGAATATTGCGCTAACGTCCAAGACTGAGGCCCAAGCTGATATTGTAGGTAATCTAGGCGATTTGGGCTTGGTAAATGTAGAGGTAGTTAAAAGCAAGGAATCGACTGGATTGTGGAATGAATACGTATCGCGTTACCACTATCTGGGATACAAG
>DFBQ01000050.1 GCA_002367355.1 Deltaproteobacteria bacterium UBA3076
TATGGCTACAGGGTCCGGTGTGTTTACTCCGTTTTGAATAAGGTGTATTGCCAACCGACGGACCCGCCATGGCCTTGAAGACCTGAAGATGGTCTTTGCCGTATGTATCATTCCCCTTTGATTATAGCGCTTTAGGAAAAAATGCCTTTCTCTAATCATTACACGGCCTGCCTTGGTGCGGGCAGAATTCTTAAAGAGCAGATCCGATGCATTTAGAAGACTGTCCGGATCTGACAGGGCCTCAAGCATCTCAGGAATGCAGGCATCCAGGCGTATAAGGCCCTTTAACCGACCCAGCTCAAGGGCTTGAAACTGGAATTTGGTATCCATCATGAGCCTTCAGCCGGGAAGGATTTGAAACAGATCATGCCCTGGAGAACGGTTTTCCATTACATTCCTGAAAAGGGATATGAGGGCCCCTGTATTACCGGGTAGATCAAAGTCCTTGACAACCTTTTTTCTTCCCGCATCTCCCATCCTGATGCGCTCATCAGGCGCACTCACCAAGCGTGATATGGCCTCTGCCAGGGCAGTGGCATCACCAGGCGGCACGAGCAGTCCTGTTTTTCCGTGCTCAACTGCCTCAGGGATGGCAGAGACAGTGGTCGAGACCACAGGGAGGCCCATGGCCATGGCCTCGAGTATAACGTTTGGAATCCCGTCCCTGCTTTTGTCACTCGCAATGATGCAGGGCAGCACAAAGACGTCTGCATCTTCCAGCAGCTTCCGGACCTGACTGTGGGGTATGCTCCCTGCAAGTCGTATTATATTACCAAGTCCCTTACCGGCAATCAACGCTTCCAGGGCCTCACGGTCAGGACCTTCTCCAACGATGGTGGCCTTAATGGAAAATCCCCTGTCCTTCAAGAGAGTACATGCTTCAATCAGCAGAGGGAAACCCTTCTTTTCCCTCAGCCTCCCTACTGACAGTATTCGAAATAGGGTCTGCCCAGGCAGTGCCACATTGCGGGGTCTGCATTTAAATTGTTCAAGGTCTATGCCATGATAGACCTTGATTACCCTGTCTGGGCATGATTGAGCATAATGTTCCCTCAGATATCCTGCATTGTAGCCGGTACAGGTCGCACAAAAGACAGCATTTTCTATCTTTTCTCTCATCTGCCAACATGACCGGTAGATGTCATTGGCATGGGCTGTGAAGCTGTAGCCAATACCCGCCAGCGATGCTGCCACCCTGGCTGCGGACGTGGAGTGATAGGCGTAATGAGCATGGATGTGGTGGATATTATGCTTTTTTACCCAATCGGCCAGGTATACTGCCTGGAAAAAATGGTGCAGCCGACGACAGGCCCTGGTACGCAGAAGACCATAGGCCGCTCTGTATCTGTTTGGCCAGACCCGGCTGTTGGCAGAAAACACTACCGGAGTGCATGGCCTTGGGATCTCCATGGCAGGGATCTCGTTGTAGGGCGGCTCGGCTGCCATTTCCCTGTCTAACCGAAAAGCAAAGAGGTGATATTTAATTCCTTGACGACGCATCTCCCGGAGTTCATTCAGGATAAAGGTCTCGGTGGTAACCGGGAACCGGGTTAGCACATATAGTATCGCCCCAGCGGCCAAGTTCCTCTCTCCTGTTTGAGCTACCATTACTGCAGCCCCCTCTTTTTTTTACCGTATCTTTTTGCGCTTGCCTGGCCGATATTTCTTAACAGCGCTCGTGCTGTATCACCAAGACCGGAATTTGCCCGAACATAGGTCTTCAGAAAATAAAGCCTGGCCCTTTGGGAGATAGTGCCAAGGTTGGGATGGTTCAGGAGTGAGAGGTCCTTCATGATATGTCTATTTAACTTCATTCCTGGCTTGCTCACCCGCTCAGTGTCCAGATAGGAAAAGGAAAATTCCTGTTTCCCTTTCTCCTCTACAAGGACATTTCCAGGGTGGAGATCCCCGTGGGTGATGCAGCATCCATGAAGACGGGCAATCTCCCGACCAAGAGCAGAGGCAAGCCTGGCCTGTCTGCCTGGTGCGAGCTGCCGTTCCCGGAGGTATGTTCTGAGTGGGATGCCGAAGATCTCAAGGGTTACCAGCAGAGAAATATTTCCGCGGCCAAGACCTTTACCCTCTGTTACTGCTACAACCTCCGGTGTGCTCAGGCCGTGTTCCAAGAGAAGCCTCGCACCCTGCCATGCCCGGTAGGCACGGGACCCTCGCGACATAGCCTTTATTCTCCCCCATCCTATCTCAGGCCTAAAGTACTTAAAGTACAGGATATTATCATTATATGACATCCTGAGTAGTGTTGTGTTCGGGACGGTAGGCAGGACCTCACAGTCCGGTCTTTGAGCAAGCTCATCAGGGTTACTTATCAACAAACCAATGAAGTCATGATTTTTCCAGGGTGGAGCAATCCATATTGAACGGCCTGACGGGCAATCTGTCCCGCGGCAGTGGGCAGGTTTTAACTGCGGATCTACGGTCATAAGCCCATGATTCCAGCCCTTTTCAGAGTCTCGAACATGGAAGCAAAACGGCGCTCATATGTATATTCTGCCAGGACCCTCTGCCTTCCGGCCTGGGCTATACGTATTCGATCTTCCTCGTGTTTCACGTAATAACGAATTTTGTCTATCATTTCATCATGGCTGTCAAAGGTCTCGATCTCCTTGCCGGGGACCAGGACCTCTTCTATCCCTTTTACACGACGGCACAGATAAAAAGCCCCGCAACCCACTGCAGTATATATCCTGACGCTCATGGAGAGGCGCATATCAGGATAAGAATCCAGGGAAAGAAATATCTTACAGGCACGGGCAACTTTTGAAAATGTTTCATGATACACGAATTCTCCGCCATAGGACCTGCATAGCTTGGAAAAAAGAAAAGATAGGTCCTTGAGCTTCCTGGATGGCCTGGGCCCCCACCACTTGAGCTGAAATCCTGCATTGATCACCTTATCCAGCATCTGCCGCCTGGCAAGATACTGGGGCAATGTGCCCAGGTTTCCCACAAAGGCCGCCTGGGATCCATAGTGCGTCATGTCCTCAGGAGTCAACGGAGTATCAGAATAGAATGATGGGGCAAAGGCCTGTGAAAGCCAGGCTACCTTCTCTATCCCGGCCGCCTCGTATTCAGGGATCCTTCCCTGGGTCATGGTGAAAAAGAAATCCGAAGACCTTCCCATATTGATCATATGTTCATCAGGAGGAATCGGATCGGGGTACCATATGACAAAAGGTATTCCCTTGGAACGGATCTCCTGTATCATGTCAACGGTCATGCCGTCGGCCTTTGTAGCAATTGCCAGGGCAGGACGCCTTTCAATGGCACGAGAGAGCTGGTTCAACTGACTGGGCGTGTCCAGACATATCGCAGCCCATCCCATATCCTCCAGTGCCTTTGCCATGAAATGGCCATTGTTCCATGGCTTCCTGAATTTTGTAAGAAGCAGTATGGAAGACCTTTCCTTCATGTATATTCTCTGATCACTTGTCCGTATAACTCGCGGTAACGATCCACTATTGCATCGAGCCTGTACTTTTCCAGAAGCGTGGAAATGGCCGAGGGACTGATGACACCTTTCTGTGTAAGTATAAGATCAATTGCATCGGCCAGTGCATTTGAATCATGCGGAGGCACAAGATAGCCGGTCTTGCCGTGGATCACAACGTCTTCTGCCCCGCTCACTCTTGTAGCTACTATAGGCAGGCCTGCTGCCATTGCCTCCAGAAGTACGTTCGGGAAGCCCTCGTTTCCAGGATAAGACGGCAGAATAAAGGCCCTGGCCCCTCTGTACCATGCCAGCTTCTCCTCTCCCTCTTTACGTCCGACCAGATGTACCCGGTCTAAAAATCCTGACTCACGGGCCACTTCCTTAAGTTCTCCATACTTTGGACCATCCCCGACAATTACCAGATCAATTTCTCGCCGCCTGTCCGCCAGATGGGAAAAGGCCCTGATAAGGCAATCAAATCCCTTAAAGGCTACCAGCCTGCCAAGCGCAAGGACATAGGGTCTGGTTCTCTCCATTGGCCTCACACTGCCAAAAGGGGTCGGGTCTATACCGTGTGGTATGCGGACGATCCTCCCCGATTTTACACCAGCAGACTCCACGATCCTCTGTATTTCACTGCTAAGCGCTGTCACCCTGTCCGCCTTTAAGAGGCCTCTCCTTGCCCGCCTGTTCCTGTATCTGTGTAACAGGTGGCGCTCTTCTTTGAATAAATTGGTTCTCCTCGGCGTGACTATATAGGGCACACCCTTTAGGACCTTAAAAAAGGAAGAAGCATAGGCAGCGGGATCAATCCCATGGCAGTGTATGAGATCAAAGGGCTTTTGGCTCCATATCCTTAAAAGCCAGAGCAGATATGCTCTTGTAAAGAAGCGTTTTACCGGCCAGCGCGGATATCTGTATACCGGGTAAGGAAGCGAAAGACCCTGATCTCCTTCTTCATGCGGGGCTAGGACCTCCACATCCACTCCTGTATTTCTCAGGGCCGATACCAGCGTATGTGTATTTCGGGGGACACCTCCCGGCCTGGGCAGGTAAACCCCCATGAAAAATAAGACCCGCATATCTTCAGTTTGTCTCTTAGGATACTTCTCCAAGATACCTTTCTACCCGCTCACTGTACATAATTTACACTCTCTGAGAGAACCAGTGAACTCTCACCATCTTGGCCCCAGGCCACCGGAACAGGCCCTGGAAGGCCGACCTGTAGAAAAGTCCACATGGCATGCTACTCCTGCCTGGCATCAGGAGCCGGACGCTTTAGTCTGAGATATGCCTTCAACCTGCCCCATATTGTAAGAGGTGCATAGCGTTTAAGAAAAAAGTCTTTTTTCTCCGCTCTCTGTTGCGAGATCAAGTCGAACGGTATTTCGTTGCCAGCAATTCCGGCCGGTAGTCTATAAGGAATTCGAGGACGGCTTCAATAATAACAATTTTAGATAGTCTTATGAGCGGTTGTCAATCTTGAATCGCTCTTGATCTTTTGGGCCGAATTCTGTAGATCAACTTCGTAAAGACCTTCAGGTTATTAATTGTCACTTCCTATAGCCATAAAATGCAGCCAATCCGGAAACAGCGCTTTCCAGCTGGTCCAATCTTTCTTCAGAAAAATACCTCTTATATCCACCAACCCTTCCTTTCCTCACCTTAAATGAATCTGGATCAGATGGATCTGCCGGCCGCAGAATTTTGTTCTCAAATTCTCCTGCAGCTTCCATTTTCTTCATGTTGTCAAATTCGGCAAACTCAACGGCCTGCTTAGCCAAATTCTCTCTGATTTTATCAAAGCCGATAAACTGAATAAGCTCGATTAATTTATTGATCGTATCGCATTTCAGATCCTCATAGGAAATCCAAAAACAGGCCGGATGCATTTCAAGCCTTTGCCGCCACACATTAAGAACCTGGATAATGCGCTTAATGCCAAACCTTTTGTCGGTTATAAAATCTATAAGGTCCATTTGAATTTTTTTACGGGAGCGCTTTGTTTTATGAAAATACAAGGAAACCAGGATGTCTCTGGGGTCTCTATAGAGTAAAACCACTTTTTTTGTTAACAGATAGCTATCCGGCACCACATATTTTCCAAAGAGCTTCTGGCTAATGCTGGCTTTGTTGATATGATTCCACATTTCATGGGTAAACAAAATGGAAGGAATGGATTTGTTGTGTGCACGAAGATCTTCAAGTCCAAAAGGAACATCAAAGGCCAGCGATATATATTTATTCAACAATACCCGCAGCCATGTTCTTCCGCTTTTTCCAACCGACAATATTAAGATATCACAATTCTTTATTTTTTCCTTTGATCGGGTTAAATTCCACCTTACAATCATCTATAATCTCCATAAAGCAGAAGGAGTGTCAAGGGGCATGGATCGTCCATCTGACCAGCAATATCGTTGCCAAAACCAACAAATCCCCCGTGTCCCGAATGTGCCATCAGTACCCTGAAGGTCGCAAGACCATTGGAGTCAAGGAGCGGAAGAAATACCCTGTTGACCTCAAGCCTTCCCTTATCTATCACCGCAATTTTCGCTTCACTCATGCCGGAGATTTCTCTTATGAGCCAGTTCTGAGAGGAGCTCTGCTGTCTGCATGGCATTTCTCTGGGAGGTAAAGGGCTTAATACTTATATTGGCCTGCTCGCGCCACTCTGGCCACTGGTCCCTTCGGGACTCGAAATCTTTGAGTGCAGCCGCCACCTCATCTACATTATTACTGTTCTTTATAACATAGCCGGTCTGACCCGATCTCACCACCTCAGCCCCTCCGGCCTGGGCCGTTGTGAGCACGGGAAGTCCGCAGGCAAGGGCTTCAAGGTGTACGTTGCCAAAGGGGTCGTAGGTCGTGGGAAGCACCATAAGATCGGAGGCACCATAGAGATCCTGTATGTCCTTGCGCCTTCCAAGGAAGTGGACTTTTGAGGCAATGCCGAGCTTTGAAGCCTGCTTCCGAAACGAGACATCCCTGTCCTGTCCGGCAACCAGGAGTTCCCAGGGAAAATTGAGCTTTGAGAGGGCCTTAAGCAGGACCGCAAGCCCCTTTCTCCTGAAGTCCATGGCAGGAAATATGTAACACGTGATCTCATCGCCAAGACCCAGACTTTCCCGGACAATACTGCGGCGCTGCCGAACCACCGGGCTAAAGACATCCTGGTCTACTCCATTGTAAATGACATGTATTCTCTCAGGACTCACACCGTAATACCTCTGGACCAGATTCCTGTCCAGCTCAGATATTGTTACGATATATCTACTTCCTTCAGGAGATATAACTGACTTCTCAAGCCATAGAAGAACCTGGTGTCTGGGACTCAGCATTGCCCACAACCTCTTCAGAAGAAGGCGGTACCTGAGGGCAAGGGTGTGGGCGTGTAAGGGATCGGTGATCCTAAAGGCGTCAACAGGCCATGTCCTTGAAAGGGCATAGGAAACGGCATTGGGAAAACGTAAAAGGGCCTTTTGTACCGCCCTGTGGAAGGAGAGGTTCTTGGTCACGGAATTTATCTTCCGGACCTTGAGGGGCACGAATTCAACGGATCCTTTGATATCCTCGTCACAGGTCTCGGCAAGGAGAAGGACCCTGTGCCCCAGGTCCCTCAGACCCAGGCATAGCCCGTGACAATAACGTTCGGCACCTCCTCTCCCTTTCCCGCAGTCTTTGCGGATTATGGCAATCTCAAGGCCTGTGCTCCCTTTGGAAACAGGTGAAATCCTATTTCTGATATCTGGGCCCTCCTGAAGATGTCGTTGCTCTTCCAATGGGATTCTGCCCTTCAGTCAAAAGAACAAGATCGTGAATTCTTGTTGTTGCGTTAATAATTCGATCCACTGGATCCGAATGGAAAGAGTTAGGCAGGGAATAGGCTTCTTGAATTACGGTTAAATCAATATCCTTAATTTGCCATCCGTTCAGTTCGAGATGGTAATTAAACCACAGTTTCCAATGTTGATCCAATTCAATTCGGCCACGTTTTGAAAGGCATGCTATTTCAGCGCAGCTTATCGGAGAAACGAATATTGCAGAATCCTCTCGTTCAGGAATATCTGTTGCCTTGGCGGAAAGGGAGGATGGATCGGAAACCGCCCAGATAATACAGCATGTATCCAGTAATAATTTCACTCTTCCCCTTTAAGCATATGCCAGTCATCGAAAGAAAAAGCAGGTTCAGTCAGATCCGTTTTTATTGTTACGCTCTTCAGCTCGGAGCCAAGTCTGGTCTTATTTGCCATACTTTCTCTTTGTGACGGAATAATTCTGGCAACAGGGACATTGCGTTTGCATAACTCGATTTCCTCCCCCTGTTCAACCAGGGCTATGTATCTGCTCAGGTGATCTTTGAATTCCGCAACATTAACTGCTACTTGGCCAAGTCAATCATTTTAGGGAAGAGGAAAAATAAAGCAAAATGTCTGAATAATGCAGCTGTCCCCAATTTTCCACATAGCCTCAACGTGTTTGCTGCCTCAATACAGGAACCCTAACAGCCACAAGGGAATGACGTTACCGAAACCGACTTCAATGTCATCACGCACCACAAAAGCATTATCAGTGTCCTTAATCTGACTTTTCCCCTTGGTTCTTTCGCCGATTTCAAACAGATATTTTCCCTCCACCACGAAATCTCCCCGGCTCGGGATGCAGACATTCATGCCCGCGTTCTTCAGTTGATGGGCAAAAAAGGTCTCTCGAACAGGGCCTATCTGATCCCTTCCCCCAATTTCTCCGGCCACTGCCCTGAGCAGGTTCGTGTTTTCCATGTAGATCTTAGAAGGCTTGCGCACAAGTCTATAACCTGTCTCCGAGGGCAAGAAGCCCGAAAGCAGTCCGGCCCGTTCCAAGGAATCGAGATAAGTGTAAATGTATTCCTTGGATGTGGTTAGATTCCGGGACATTCTCTCAATATTGGGCGTGAACGGCTGCGATGTGGCAACGAGCCATAACATGCGCTTTAGCACAGGCACATTGGCCGTCTTAATGCCTATGACTGTCGGTATATCTTCATAGAAGGACCATAAATTGCGTAAATTGCGGGACGTTATTGACNNGTTTATTCACCGTCTATCAGATCTCGTAAATTGCGGGACGTTATTGACTATATTGAATAAGTATGATTGACCAACGTCAATTATAATTCCCCCTGGCGACAATTATTTTTCCCGGTTGATTAAGAATCGATTATTCAAGTCATAGACAAAGGATAGGCTATTCGCCGTACATATCAGTTATGAGCTTGCGTAATTGAGCGGCCTTGATCTTTGATAAGTTATCAATTTTCTTTTTCAATCTTTGTTTGCTAATAGTGCGTATTTGATCAACGGCTATCTCAGCCTTTTTATTCGCGCATTTAATCTGGAGTCGGGTTCTCCATTGTGGGTGCAACTTTGAGGTTAAGGGACATACGACAACGGTTTCTAAATATTTATTCATTTCATCTTGGCTAATTATGACAACAGGACGTACTTTTTTTATTTCGCTTCCTATCGTGGGATTGAGGTCAGCACAATATATTTCGTACCTTTTAATATTCAAAGTCTTCATCCTCCAGTCCGTCAAGAAGCGTTATGTCAAAATCGTCCCAATCTTCCTTTTCATTAGCCATGGCTTTATATGTATCTTCCCAAGAAAGTTTACTATCTTCTTTCTTCCGAAGAAGCAGTCCTCTGTCTGTTTCTTCAAGCAAAAGGGAATTGTTAAGGCCATATTTTTGAAGGAGTGCCTTGGGTATGCGAACTCCTTTGGAATTTCCAATAGGGACCAGCTTAATATCTCTTGCACGTATTTGTTTTTCCATGGCTATCGCTCCTTAAATTACATTAATTAAAATTATTTTGTAATTATTGTAATTACATTTGTCTATAAAGTCAAACTTAGAATCAAATTATTGGTGGGCGCGTATTATATTGAAATAGCGAATATTTCGCACAAATCGTTTGGTCCCGGCAGCACAAGGACTTGGTATATGGAGATGCACTGGTGTAATGGAGCGTGGCGGGTCATTTAAATTCATTCAAAAACAGATATGCAGGACAAATTCTGATATCGTCTCTGTCAATAAGATCCTCTTCACCCTCAAGCAAAACCTGGGTAGCTCTGGGATAGGGGACTTTGCCAATTTATACAACTTAGGATATGTATGCTGTATGGTGAGACAGGCCCGATTGGATGCGCCTGGTGTTCTGCACCATGTTATGGCACGTGGCATTGAGCGACGGCCAATTTTTATTGATGACCGTGACGTGACAGAGATGAGTTTATTCACCGTCTATCAGATCTTGCTCAGGAAGGGAAACTGATCGTTTACGCATGGTCTTTGATGCTCAACCATTTTCATCTTCTGGTCAGGACCGGGAAGATCTCTTTGTCCATGAGCATGCGCTCATTGTTAACAGGGTATGCCGGATACTTTAACCGGCGGCATAGGACATCATGGACATGTATTTCAAAACCGTTTCAAGTCCCTAATATGCGAGGAGGAACCATACTTTTTGGAGCTTGTCCCCAAAAAACAAATTGACATTAAGTATAACCTTGGTTATACTTTTATATTATGAAAACAGCAATCTCTATCCCAGATAAATTATTTCTCGTTGCTGATCAATATGCTAAAAGCCACGGAGTTCCGCGGAGCCAGCTGTATGCAAAAGCAGTTGCTCAATTCCTTGAACAGCACTCATCTGATCACATCACCAAACAACTTAATGAAGTATACTCATCAGAACCTGCTAAATTGGATGAAACTCTTTCGACCATGCAGTTTACCTCAATAGAAAAAGAGGAATGGTAATAAAACGCGGGGAAATCTGGTGGGCCGAATTGCCTGAATCAGTTGGTTCTGGCCCTGGTTACAGAAGACCAGTAGTCATAATCCAATCAAACGAATTCAACAAAAGCAAAATCAACACAATTATTGTGGCTGTTATAACCTCAAAGATACGCTTAGCGGCTGCACCTGGTAACGTCTTGCTCTCCGTTAAAAAATCAAAATTATCCAAAGAAAGTGTTATTAACGTTTCTCAAATAATCACCATCGACAAATCATTTTTAACAGATAAGGCTTACACCCTATCCAATAAAATCATGGCACAAGTTGATGAGGGCGTGAAGTTAGTATTGAAACTATAAAACCCGAGAGAACAAAGAAATGATTACACTGCAAAAAGTCTGAGTTAACCAGGATCAATATAGTTGACAAATAAGCGTATATCTATTATATATTGAAATTATACTCTTTAGTCAAATTAAATGTTTCACGTGAAACATTGGTCCTGGAGTAATAATTAATGTTCAAACCAAAAGATACTCAAACTACTATATTCCAAAC
>DFBQ01000008.1 GCA_002367355.1 Deltaproteobacteria bacterium UBA3076
TTTTGCGTAACAGGTTGATTTTATTCACCACACTGATTCCGGTTGACGGGTTTGGGCATCACACAAATTCCGGTTGAGCCAGAATTTTGGCAGAAGCAGAAGACTTATGGAAGCGTGCCTGATCTGGCTACTTTATCAAAAGCTCAAAAAGCAGATTTAAGAAGGTTTCTGTTGCGCAGTCAGGGTCTTGCCAAAATAAAGAGCTGTGGCCCTCTCCAGATTAGCCTTGCTTACCTCTACCGGCCGCTCGTCGTACCTGCTGATCGAAATGAGTGCGTCGACGATATCCGCCGGGTAACAAGCCCGTAGTTCTTTCGCACCAAAATCAATACAGAGCTTTCGTAAGGCCTCGGCGCTGTTAGGCCTGCAGGGAAGGTTTTTCTCGGCGACAAGGCGACTGAAGATCTCATCAAAGATATGGGAATCTACCGCTCCCACGTAAACCTTGTTCTTGATTCGTCGCAAAAAAGCCTCCTCAGATAGCTCTTTGGGATCGATATTAGTTGCGAAGACTACTAGCACCTCAAAAGGTACCTGGAATTTTGCACCATAGCGAAGAGTCAAATAATCTACTCGGCGATCAAGTGGTACGATCCAACGGTTAAGCAAATGCGTTGGTGAAACAAGCTGACGACCAAAATCATCGACAATGAACATTCCATTGTTTGCTTTCATCTGCAGGGGAGCGGTATAAGTCTTAGAATTCTCGTCCAGTTGTAATTCCAACATGTTTAACTCTAGTTCGCCGCCTACTGTAATGGAGGGGCGGCGACATACAACCCAGCGAGGGTCAAGCCCATTGTCACCTGTTTTCACGCTTTGGTGCACAGCAGGGTCATACACCACAATAATTTGTCCGTCGAATTCCACGGCATAGGGTATCAGAATTGAGTCCTGATAGACTCTGTAAAGATTCTCAGCTACGCTGGTCTTGCCATTACCCGTAGGTCCATACAAAAAGAGGGAAGTTTGCGATACGACGGCAGGACCTAGTTCATCCAGAAAACCATCAGTTAATACCAAGTCTGAGAGCGCCTCTTTTAGCAATTGTCGTTTTATTTTGACCTTAGAAACTTGTGACTTAACCGCAGCTCGGTAGCTTCTGACAGAAACTGGCGCCGGGCCCGAGTAGTGGCACATATCAAATCGTGTTGAAGCGAGTTGCCGGCCTGCTTCCGACAAGGTGAAAGTGTAGTCGTTACCCTCCATACCAGTCACTACAATAAGTTGTCTCTTCCTCAAACGCTCGAACATGGCCTGAATAACTGGGAATGAAAGCTTTAAGGAAAAACATAACGAGTTAATACTACTACTCCCGATCGTGTAAAGGCGTCGCAGCATCAAGTTTTCTACCAGAGTCTCTGGTATATCCATATTCTGCAGATCCTCTGGCGCTCTAGGTGAAAAAGCTGGTCGAGCCAGAACATTTTTATTAGTACGGTTGGCTTCCATCAAAGACCTCCTTGTAAGGCTCAAGAGAAAACATCATCTTCTATCATCTTATCGTAGATAGCATTTTCTTCTCAAAATAACATTACATTTAGTAAGCTTTGTGTTACAATTCCTCCTTAGAATAATACAAGAGGGAGGAAAAAGCATGAACAAACGAAAATCTGCACAGGCAATTCCAGACAAAGATCGTGAATAGCTTGAGGCAATAGCTCGTAGTCGTATAGAATCTGCCAGTCGGGTCCAACGGGCTAAAATTTTACTAATGAGCCTTTTGCAAAACTCGGTATGCAGGAAAACTGAAATTGCAAATGAATTTCAGTTATCTAATAATTATGAACACACATTAAAAATAGAGCACTATTTTACCTAAAATGTGCCAAATTGCCAAATTTTAAACAAAACTCTACCTTATATCCCTATTGAACACATAAACAGCGTCAGACCTTGCTAAATAAGGCATTTACGTTACAAAACTCGTCAGTTGGTCAACGGTTAGTGCCAATATGCCAAACATCAGGTGACACATCACCTTGGCATTGCCGCGAACCAGTACCATTAAACCACCAAATTCGTCCTTCAAGCGGGCGTTGACGCGTTCTACTGTACTCCGCTCCCTGTAGCGCATTTCCTCCGGAGTACTGAAATTAAGCAAAGACCTACGTTTGGCCTCTGCCTTAATCTCTTCTTTTAACTTAATGTTACGGTGGGGATTGATGTCAATGATCGGCACATGACCTAAAGAACGGCTATGCTCTTTAATCTGAGCAGCATCATAAGCCGAATCCATCAGATCACAGAAATTCGTCGTTCTAAGATCTGTCATTGTGGCAAGGGGAATGGCTACCTGACTGTCGTGCAGAGAGGCAGATGTGAGGATGCAACTGATCGGAATCTGTCCATCAGCTGCGTCTATGTGGAGCTTGTAACCGGTCCAGCTCTCTTTGAAGCCCTTGCTGTTCTTTTTTGTCCCAACATCACAATCCGTTGGGATATTCTTGAGCATTTCCTCAAGGGTCATGAAGAGCTGCTGTTCCAGTCTGGTAGGATCTTTCTTCTTAGGCTCTTCACCTTTCTTAGGACGGCCCTGTTTCTTCTTAGGCTTCTCCTTAACAGATTCCGCCTTCTTCACTGGCTTTTCGCGGGCATCAATTTATTCTCTGAGTTTTGCAAGAGGCTCATTAATTTATCAGGATAAACCCGTATCTGGATTTGGGATGTTCCTGAATAATCTCTGTGAATAAGTGCGTTGATGATTGCCTCCCGCAATGCCTCATAAGGATATTCAAGGTCCCCTATCCTGGCCTGTTTTATTAATTCATCGGCGAGGTTTAACGATTATTTTTAAAAATCCTGGTCAGGCCTTCAGGTTTCCTCTATGAGCGCACTAAATATAGCCGTGAAAAGAGCTGATCTGCCTGGGTGCTTGGAATTCAGGTTAAGTTTTTTAATATTGTCAGCAGGGTAATTTTTTTCTCTGATTTTACATAAAAAAGGCAGAACGTGATAGCTCTGCCGTAGGTTGCACACCTATCAAGGTTTCTATTATGGATTCAAACTTCTGCCTTTCTTCAAACTTCTGCCTTTCTGCTGAGGAGTCCAAATCCCCTTATCGCTGTAATTGTAAGGCAAGCATAGGTTTTTCCAGCCCGCATCTTTTGTTCTATAGCAACAGTTATCCTTTCCACCTTCAAATCCTCCTGACATATCGCGTATGTCATAAAAACCAAGTTCTTCCAAGCGCTTGCATGCAGGACCACTGGGGTCCTCCAATTCTCCTGTAGCCTTCTCACTTCTCTTTCCACTTCGACACATAACAATAATGATATCATCAGGGTCAAACTGTCTCACTACCTCTTCATCAAAGAATTTATTGGGTATATGTGTCATACTTTTTGGCCTGTGGGACATATTCCCATAACTCCCACGGGATATTAATTACCTTTCTAATCGGCTCTTCCAGAAAAGCCCCATTATCGCACTCATCCTTTCCAGGATGGCCCACATAATACCACTCCTCAGGTGTCCTCACATCTAAGATATAGGCATTGGGATTATATGTGGAGCTGCCAGGGTCCAACATATCATAGGCTGCTTCAGGCTCAATTGACTCAATTTCTCCATTGGCAAAAACGGTTGCTATGCCACTCAACATAAATGCTAATACTAATGCAAAGCCAAACAATCTTTTCATCTTTTCCTCCTTTTTCTGTTTGATAGGTATGCAACCAACCTATTTTTAGGCGCTCACTTTATTCCTCCATAACGATTCTTGTCATTTGCTAATCCTTTGTATAGACTTTAAAGAGATGGGTTGTCAAATTTAAAAAGTGATTCGAGTAGAGAGGAAAAAAGTGGATTTCTGCTTTTCAGGGTTTCAATCCATAGGGCGACATTTTGATCCCAAATGGCATGATTCATTAAAAATTTCTGGCATATCTGAGAAAATCCCGGGCGAACACTGATATTTCGACTTATTCTGCGCTTTAGCAGGAAATGTATCAAGATGAAATGGAGTAATTGTTTTTGCGACTCCCATTTCTGCTTGGCAAACTATCTGAGATGCTACAATTATCTCACCATACTATCATCAGTCAGTTCTATGATGTTGCAAGCGAGGAATTCACATGACATCTTCGGCAAACAGGGAATCTTGTTGACTATATTGAACAAATCTGGAAAAGGTACAAAAAGCCCTATGACCTCAGCGACCTTTGCGTCTTTGAGGTGTATTATTGGTTCGGACAGGGAGATGCAAATGAGGGCCCCTGGAAGATCAAAGGCTCCAATTGTTACAGCTTATAGTATATGCTTCAAGGAATGGTGAGGAAACCGAATCTACAAATGAAAGATTCATCATTCATGCCTGGCACAAGTGCCGCAAATATTGAGAACCGCCCGCAAAGGGTATTGCCAAAAATCCTCTTCTTGCCCTTTGCACTGGCCTTTCTGCTCCTCCTATTTACCGGCAATGCCCTCGCAGAAGAAGAGGCGCTTATCTACAAAAACGCGCGGGATCGCATGGTTCGCACTCAGATCAAATCTCGTGGCATCAGTGACCCGGCGACACTACGGGCCATGGAAAGCGTCCCCCGTCACCTCTTTGTCCCGGAAACCAGCGTTCCTGACGCATACGACGACAGGCCGCTCCCCATCGGTTACGGCCAGACCATTTCCCAGCCTTACATCGTTGCTTATATGACCGAGATAGTCCAACCGAAGCCACAGCAGCGGATCCTGGAGATCGGTACAGGCTCAGGATACCAGGCAGCCATCCTGGCCGAGACCGGCGTATCAGTGTACACTATTGAAATCATACCAGAACTTGCCAAGAACGCATCGGAGCGGCTGCGCCGCTTGGGCTACGGAAGAGTTCAGGTCAAGTCAGGTGATGGTTATTTTGGCTGGGAGAAACACGCCCCATATGATGCCATTGTGGTCACTGCGGCGGCGGAATATATTCCGCCGCCCCTTTTGGTCCAGTTGAAGGATGGAGGCAGGATGGTCATTCCGGTTGGTTCCCCGTTTTTCGTACAGACCCTCATGCTGGTCGAAAAACATGGAAAGGAAACCGGCACCCGCAGCCTGATGCCGGTCCGCTTTGTCCCCTTCCGAAGGGCCGAATGAACCAAACGTCTGCTGCTGCCCTGAACCGGCTCCACCTGTCGGTGGCACTTCTTTCGATAGCAATTATTGCCTTTCAGTTGGTGCTGATACACGTCCTGTCCATCACCCAGTGGCATTATTTCGCCTACATGGTCATTTCAGTGGCGTTGCTCGGCTTTGGCGCTGCGGGTACGCTGATAGCGCTGGCCCGCGGCTGGTTTCTTGAGCGAAGCAGTTTCCTCCTGCCGCTGCTTATGTTCGGAAGTGCCGCTGCCATGGCTACCGTGGTAGGGATAACACAGGCTGTTTTCGGCGGGTTTGACTCCTTACTGCTGTTCGTCGACCCATCGCAGGTCTGGCGGCTGCTCCTTGCCAATCTGCTCTTTTCCACACCCTTTTTCCTGGGGGCCCTTGCTATAGGCCTTATTTTCGTGCAGCACGTAGACCAGATCGGCACCTTTTATTTCGCCAACCTGCTTGGCTCCGGGCTGGGAGGAATCGTTGCCATCATCATACTGGGGTTGCTGTCCCCACAACAGCTCCCTGCTGTCACTGCCGTGTTTTCCCTGGCAGCAGGGTTCCTGATCCTTCCAAATCGCCGGCTGCGCTGGCTGATTCCAGCGGCGTTCCTGGCCTGTGCATTGACGGCTTTTAACATAGTCCGACCCGTATACCTCTCCATTTCGGAATACAAGGACCTGCAGCGTACGCTGAACCTGCCGGACGCCGGCATTGTTGCACAGCGCAACAGCCCATACGGACTGGTTCAGGTAGTCTCGGCCCCGGCGCTCCGCCATGCCCCTGGCATCAGCCTGACTTATTCCAGGGAAATCCCTGTGCGCGAGGCAGTCTTTAGCAACGGCAACTGGTTCGGTGCAATTAGCGAATGGTCTGCTGCCAATACAGAACACCTGCTGGATTACACGACCGGTGCCCTGCCTTATGCCATGGCGACGCCGAACGATGTGCTTGTGCTCCGGGCCGGAACCGGGATGGATGTCTCCCATGCCCTGACCCGCGGTGCCAGACGGATAGTGGCCGTAGAGCCCCACAGTACGGTTCTGGATCTGCTTGATGAGCAATACTCCAAAACCATGGGAGGGCTGTTCCGGCATCCTGCTGTCACTGTTGTGCCCCTTGAGCCGCGCACCTACCTGGCCACCGACTCCTCGCACTATGACCTGATCATCCTCCCCATGGTCGGTGTATTTGGAGGAACGGCCGGACTCTTCGCCCTGCAGGAGCAAAACACCTTCACCAGGGAGGCCTTAAGTGAGATGTGGCGCCATCTGACCCCTGACGGAATCCTGTGCGCTTCAGCCTGGCTGGACTACCCTGCGCGCAACCCCCTGCGTCTGGCAGCGACCATGGTTGAGACTTTGGCAGAGGCAGGTATCGATAACCCGGCCGCACATCTGGCCGCTGTACGGAGCTGGGGGACAATCACTTTCTGCGTCAAGCGCTCCCCCTTCACCCCGGTTGAAATCCGGAATGTACGGGAATTCTGCAGGCAGATGCTCTTTGACCCGGTCCTCCTCCCGGACCTGAAACCTGGCGAGCGAGAACACTATAACCTGCTGGAGGACCGGAGCATTTTCACCTACATGGACCAGATCCTATCTCCTGCAAGGCAAGAGCTATATAAAACCTATGACTTCAGGCTGCAGCCAGCCACTGACAACCGTCCTTTTTTCTCCCAGTTTCTGCGCTGGCAGAGCCTGCCGCACCTGATCCGGCTCTTCGGCGAGCGAGCTGTTCCCTTTATCGAAATGGGCTACTTCATCGTGATTATCACTTTTTTCCAGACGGCAGCAGCGGCCCTGGTACTGATCATCCTTCCCCTGTTTCGCCTGGGATGGCGCAGCGGAAACCGGCTATGGACCCTCATGTATTTCAGCGGCCTGGGAGTCGGCTTCATGCTGGTTGAGATCGTCCTGATCCACTGCTTTGTCCTTTATCTGGGACACCCTGTCTATGCAGCAGCCGCTGTAATTTGCGCTATGCTCATTTTTTCCGGAATAGGAAGTTATACTTCCTCCTGTATGCCTATCCATGAAGCAACGCCATACAGGGCTGCAGGCCTGGTAGCCCTGATGCTCCTGCTTTACGCGTTCCTTCTTCCACCAATCCTGCAGCATACCATCACCTTTTCCATGGGCTGGAAAATCATATTTACCATGGTGCTTCTTGCCCTGCCGTCCTTTGCCATGGGCTTCCCTTTTCCCCTGGGGCTGCAGCTCCTGGCCCGGCGAAGCGAGGCAGACGTGCCCTGGGCGTGGGGGATCAATGGCTGCCTTTCGGTACTCAGCACCGCCCTGGCCACCATCATTGCCGTGGAAGCAGGATTTGCCGCAGTATTCCTGCTGGCCTCCGCGGCTTACGTTATTGCAGCCCTGGCAGAGTTTTGGACATGACGCAATATCCTCATAAAAAGCTCAAATTGATCTGGCCGTAAGATGGACAGCCAGAATTATTCCTCGATGCACTTTGACGATTTTTTGAAAAAAGCCTGTCCGCCACTCAATCTGGAATGGCGCAAGTATCGCCGGCGTGCAGCGCGGCACCGCGTCAATGACCGTATTAAAGAGCTTGGCCTGGAGGGCTATGCCTCCTACCTGAAGCGTCTTCGGACCGATCCGGCCGAGGCGGAAATGCTCCCCGACGTGATGCTGGTCACTGTGAGCCGCTTTTTCCGTGAAAACGACCGCTGGGAAAAGCTGAGGGAAGAAGTCCTGCCTCAACTTGTAAAAAACTGCCATGACAACAGGTCAATGCGGGCCTGGAGCATAGGCTGCTGCGGCGGCGAAGAACCCTATACCCTGGCCCTGCTCTGGATCCATTACCTGAAATCCCGATATCCCGGACGTATTCTGGGAATTCTGGGAACCGATCTGGATACGCCAAGCCTGAAACGGGCCAGCCGGGGCATCTATATGAAAAGCTCCCTGCGAGAAGTCCCTGAAGAAATCCTCCATCGCTGGTTTCTCCAGGAGAAGGGTATCTGGAAATTGGATACAAGGGTGCAGCAGATGGTTCGCTTCAGGCATCACCACTTCATGAATGATCCTCTGCCGGGAGAAATGGATCTGGTATTTGCCAGGTACCTGCCGTTTACGTACTATAAGGGAACCCGGCGCCACGCTGCAGCCCGACGCCTGTGGCTTGCCCTGCGCCCCGGCGGTGCACTGATGATTGGCTGCAAAGAAGACCTTGGACTGCCTGAGCGCGAACTGCTTGAACCCTGGCCGGATGCGAAAGGCATTTTCCGCAGGAAAAGCCGGACTCTATCGCTGAAGTTTTGATGGCTTCTTCCTTAAACGGACCTTGAGACGTCTTAAACGCTCTCCACGATAAATCGAAACCAGAACTTCCTCTTCAGGCTCTTTGGTCAGCAGTATCCGAATTGCCGCGGTGTCTGATTTTACCTCTTTGCCATCAATTGCAACAATAATGTCTCCTCCTACAGGGTAGAGACGATTCCCAAGACGGAGATACTTCTCACTCCCTTTTATCCCCGCCTTGGCAGCCGGCCCCCCAGGGGTTACACTTATTATAATAGCCCCTTTTTCAACTGGCAAATCAAGAAGCCTGGCCAGAGCCGGGGTTACATTCTGAAGATTCGCCCCCAGCCAGGCACGTGCCACGCAGCCCTTGGAAATAAGTTGTGGGGCCACCCATTCAATGGTCTCGAAGGAAATAGCAAAACCCACTCCAGGTATATGTTTTGAGGGACTGAATATCAAAGTATTTATCCCGATTACCCTGCCTGATGAGTCAACGAGTGGCCCACCGGAAGTGCCTGGATTTATGGATATGTCAGTCTGGATTACGTCGTGGACTATACGTCCGTCAGGTCTGGAAATACTGCGTCCGAGGGAACTGATCACGCCCTGTGACACTGTGTACCCTGTTCCAAAAGGATCGCCCAGCGCAAAGACCTTCTGGCCTATGCTGAGTTTTGTGGCTGCAAGTTGCATTGGGGCAAGGGATTCAAGTTCTTTTTGAGGCGCTCGCAACTCAAGTATTGCAAGATCGGTTTCGCTATCGGTTCCCACTAATCTGGCAGGCCACTTACAGCCATCGGATAAGATAACCTCAATGGAGTGCGTATCACTGATAACGTGATGATTTGTCAAGATATGTCCGAGGTGATCCAGGATAAACCCGGAGCCTGAGCCTTTGTGAGGCACCGGATCCAGATAAGAGTCGGGCGCAACTGCTGTGCTGGTTATGTTTACAACTCCCCTTGAGAGCTTCTTGCAGAGCTTTACGGTATGTTGTTCATCTGTCATAAGTCCCATGCAAGGCAAAGGATTTAAAAAAACAGTAGCAAGAGCATAGAATAGGATACCTGTTGAAATAAATCTGATCATGGGTCTATAGTCCTCCCATTTTAAGGGCCACAGCCACTATAAGAGCCAGTATCAAACGGTAATATACAAAGGGATAAAATGTGTGCTTGGCGAGATAACGCATCAAAAAAGCTATAACTAAGTATCCGGAAAGGCCTGCAGCAATAAAGCCCCAGAGAAAGTCCATGCCCAGGATCCCAAAACCATTCTGCCAAAGCTTAAGGCCCTCGTATAACCCTGCTCCTGCAATTATGGGGGCGGAAAGCAGGAACGAGAAGCGGGCAGCGGCCCTCCTTTCAAAACCTAAGAAAAGGGCCATTGTCATGGTTATCCCACTCCTTGAGACACCAGGCACAATAGCAAGGGCCTGTGCTGTTCCGACGCAAACGGCATCTTTCCATCGGAAATTTTTAAAACCGCGCTTATGAGATGCCAGGCGTTCTGCTGACCACAGGAGCAAGGCAACCCCGGAAAGGGTCGCCACTACTACCCACGGGGAACGAAATACAGTGGAAGCAGCTCCCTCCAGGAAGTAACCTATAAAGGCCCCTGGTACAGTGCCTATCAGGACGAGAAAAAGAAGCCGTCTGTCTCCTTTTCTTGATGTCTTTCCCGGGACCAGAGATTTTGCCATGCCTACCCAGTCCCGCCAAAAATATAAAAAGATGGAGATCAAGGTGCCCAGATGAAGAGTAACATCAAATGCAATGGGGGTATCCTTGAGACCCAGAAAATGCTCCGCCAAAACAAGATGGCCGGAGCTGGACACTGGCAAAAATTCAGTAGCGCCCTGAAGGATCCCAAGGAATATGGCCTCTGTAGTTGTCATTTCTGTATTGTGTAATTACGAAATATTAGATAGAGGAAGCAGATAAGTCATAAAACATAAATAAGGAACTATAAACCAAAGTCTGCTATGATTCAATTAACTGATCGGCCATAGGCACCTAAACGATGAGGAATAAGAAAATCCCTTTAGGCCAATTGCTTATGATAGGCATACCAGGTACTGGTTTGGACCCTGAAAGCCTTTCACTTATAAAAGAACATGGAGTAGGAAACTTCATCCTTTTTACAAGGAACGTAAAGGGAGGTCCTGACCAGACAAAGAAACTCTGCGATGATCTTAATGAGGCCTGTGCTGATGCCGGGGTTCCTCCGCCCCTGATAGCTGTTGACCAGGAAGGAGGACCTGTCCAGAGACTTGGCCCACCTTTTTGGCCGGAAATTCTTTCCAATCAGGAAGTGGCTCTATCCAGAAATCCGGAAACCAAGGCAAACGCCCAGGCAGAGACCGCTGCAAAGATACTTAACTCTCTGGGAATAAGGCTCAATCTGGCTCCGGTCCTGGATCTGGCTCAAACCGGGACGGAAGGAGTCCTGAAAGGGCGCTCCTATGGACCTGATCCCCGGGAAGTATCAATCCTTGGAGAAAAATATATCCGGACACTGCAGGCCAACGGAGTAGGAGCCACTGCCAAGCATTTCCCAGGCATAGGTCGTGTGGAAAAAGATCCCCATTTTCAGCGACCGGTGGTCACTGCCTCAAAGGAGACATTGATGCATGAAATGTCCCCATTTCGCGAAAGTGTGAAGGCAGGTGTAAAGGCCGTAATGACCTCTCACGTGGTATTCCCCGCACTGGACCGGGATGAGCCCGCCACATTTTCAAAGCATATAGTAAATGGACTCCTCCGCCGCGAGATGGGCTTTCAAGGTCTATTGCTGACCGACGACCTTGAGATGGGGGGAATCACCGGTCACGGCTCCTTAGGCGAGGCAGCAGTAAAGGCGGTTCTGGCAGGGCATGACCTCCTGTTAATTTGCCACAAAGCCCAAAGGGTGAGGGAGGCATTAGACGCCTTAGACAAAGCCTGGTCCCAGGGAATACTTAACACCGGAAAACTGGACCTGAGCCTTACGCGAAAAATGTTGAGTTTTGAGTGTTGAATTTTAAATTGCAAGAATACAATTTTTATTCATTAATTCAGCATTCAGCATTCAGCATTTAAAATTCTCCAACATATAGATGGAACCGCTCACCTTATCACCCCTGAGATGACCTTTGTGTTTCCTCCTGGCAAAATTTCTTTTTTCACCTCAGAGAAATGGTTCTTAAAAAAACTTGTCTCCTGTCTAAGAAGGGACTTAGACCCCAAATTCCCTGCCACAACCATCCTGATATAAAAAAGGAATTTAATTAACTTTTTCCTGGGGACCTCATGTTCCATCATGCAAAACCTGCCCCCGGTCCGGCAGACCCTTTTGACCTCCATAATGGTCTTTTCTCTTACCTCCCCTTTTAGTTCATAAAATGCGTGGGAGCAGGTTGCAGCGGAAATAGTCCTATCCTTGAAGGGGAGGTGCTGGGCCTCAGCCTGTATCAGGACTATGTTTTTTATGTTTCTCTCGCGTATCTTTTTAGCAGATTTCTGTAGCATTCCGCTTGAGAAGTCGAGCCCAATCACCAGGCCACCGCTGCCCACCTTCTCAGCCAGGAAAGGCGGAACAGATCCGGTCCCTGTACAGAGGTCCAGTGCAATGTCCCCTGTCTTGAGTCCTGTCCTGTCGGCCAGAGCACGACGAAGACGACCCTGGAGGTCGTGGGAGTGGAGTTCAATAATACGGTCGTAGACCTTTGAAAACAGATT
>DFBQ01000026.1 GCA_002367355.1 Deltaproteobacteria bacterium UBA3076
GGGCTGGCGTGGTAACCAAAATCATAGAGTAGGAGGCTGGCTATGAGAGAGATAATCACCCTTGCATGTACGGTCTGCAAGCGGCGTAATTATACCACTACAAAGAATAAACGGAGTACTCCGGATAAGCTTGAACTTAAGAAATACTGCCGATTCGACAGAAGGCATACGATACACAAGGAGATAAAGTAGTTTTAATATCTGCTTGCAGCATTTTATGCTACACGATACCTGTATCTCCGGCAAAGCACGGAATGCGCTATTTTCATGTGCTTAACCGGCACAGGAAAGGTCGGATATCAACAGGCCAGTAGCTCTAATGGTAGAGCACCGGACTCCAAATCCGGGAGTTGGGGGTTCGAGTCCCTCCTGGCCTGCCATTGTACGTTATCAGAAAATATAAATCGACTCCGGCAAGTTGGGAGATTTAAGTGACAAAAAGGAAAGCTAGAAAAGCTCAGAGTAGAGAAAAAGCACAGACTGTAACACAAGGCAATGACAAGTCTGTCAAGAACCGCTCGACCAACCAGGGCTCCGGTCGGGCAGAGGCCAGCCCTGCTTTGAGCGGCGGCGTTATGGGTTGGGTTGATAAGGTTAGGTCCTTTTCCATAGAGGTCCGTGTCGAGTTTGACAAAATTACCTGGCCTTCAAGGAAGGAAGCAGTTGCGCTAACCACCGCTGTATTGGCAATTACGTTTTTTTTTACTGCGTACCTTGGTATAGTGGATATTTCCCTGACAAAGCTTGTCAGCTTCCTTATTTATTAACAGTTGATGTATATTGGTCGGCTATTCGCTGTCAGCAGGGGCAATTCATTGAAAATCAATAAGTTAGTCCACGTCAAACATAACTTTTTATAGCTTGTAAATGAGTAACTTTTAATGGCACATAAATGGTACATTGTTCACACTTATTCCGGGTTTGAGCATAAGGTTAAGGTCTCTTTAGAGGAGAGGATTAAGCAGTACGGGATGGAGGAGTATTTCTCCGGAATTGTTGTTCCCATGGAACAAGTAATAGAAATCCTAAGAGGAGAAAAGCGTACCTCATCCAGAAAGATTTTTCCAGGCTACATTCTGGTAAAGATGGAATTAAATGATAACTCGTGGCACCTGGTTCAGGATACCCCGAAAGTGACCGGCTTTATCGGTGGTCTACAGAATCCGGTACCCCTTTCGGATGAAGAGGCTGAAAAAATAATTCGCCAGATGGAAGAACGAGCTCTAAAGCCGGTACCCAAGTACAGCTTTGAAAAGGGTGATCATGTGACTGTGATAGATGGGCCTTTTGCCAATTTCAACGGTGTAATAGACAATGTTAGCCCGGAGAAAGGAAAGATCCGAGTACTTGTCTCTATTTTTGGAAGGTCAACACCTGTTGAGCTGGAATTCGGACACGTACAAAAGGCCGGTTAAAGGAGAATACTATGGCCAAGAAAGTCTTATCATATATCAAACTCCAGATCCCTGCAGGGCAGGCAAATCCGTCCCCGCCTGTGGGACCCGCTTTGGGGCAGCACGGTGTGAACATAATGGAGTTTGTTAAGGTCTTTAATGCAAAGACACAGGACCAGATGGGGATGATAATCCCTGTTGTGATAACAGTATATGCAGACAGGTCATTCAGCTTTATTATGAAGACGCCTCCCGCAGCTATTTTGCTTAAGAAGGCGGCAAATATCGAGAAGGGGTCAGGAATTCCTAATCGGGAAAAGGTGGGCAAAGTTACCAGGAAGCAGGTAGAGGAAATCGCCATGAAAAAGGAGCCGGACCTGACCGCTGCAGATTTGCGTGCGGCTGCACGTTCCATTGAAGGCACAGCCCGTAGCATGGGTATTGAAATTATTGATTAAAGGGATATTACACGATGCCGGTTCGATGCAGATGTCGTGTAATGGGCTAAGGGAGAAAGATTCCATGGCAAGTCATGGTAAGAAATATCTGGCCGCAAGGGCCAAAGTGGATGCAGGCCGAAGGTACGGTTTGGATGAAGCAGTAGATGTGGTCCTCAGTACGCACTATGTCAAGTTTGATGAGACCGTAGATCTGGCCATAGTCCTGGGGGTCGATCCCAGGAAGGCGGACCAGAATGTGAGAAGCTCTGTTGTCCTTCCTCATGGTACGGGACGCACTCAAAGGGTCCTGGTAATTGCTAAGGGTGAAAAGGCCAAAGAGGCTGAAGATGCCGGCGCCGACTATGTTGGGGCCGAGGATGCGATAGAAAAGATAAAAGGGGGCTGGCTTGATTTTGATAAAGTTGTTGCCACTCCTGATATGATGTCAATGGTGGGTAGGATCGGCAAGATTCTCGGTCCAAGGGGTATGATGCCGAATGCCAAGACCGGAACCGTCACCTTTGATGTTGCCAGGGCGGTTAATGAGATAAAGGCAGGAAAGGTGGATTTCCGGGTAGACAAGGGCGGGGTTGTCCATGTTCCCTTGGGCAAGGTTTCCTTTGGTTCCAATAAAATCATGGAGAATTTCACATCGCTTGCTGAGACATTACTCCGTATAAAGCCTTCTACAAGCAAGGGGGCCTATGTGCGGAGCGTTGCACTGTCCACTACAATGGGACCAGGGGTGAAGGTGGATCCCGCTGAAGTTAAAGTAGTCACTTCCTAAATAATATAATGTTGAATTTTAAATGCTGAATGTTGAATTAAGGTACTGGACTATATTTTTTTCCGCAATTCATAATTCAACATTCAGCATTTTCATGTCTGCTCATTAGTCAGAGACAGTAGGTACGCCTCATGTGTTTAATAGAGCTGGTCCGGCACGTAGCTCTACCTACCTAGATAGGTGAGACCTCTGCCTTTGGCAGTAAAAAATAACTGCCTATGGTAGAAAGGGGGGGAGAAATTTGGCTTTAAAGTTTAAGGAAAAAGAGACCATAGTTGAGGATTTGCAGGAGAAGTTTTCCGGGTCTGAAGCTGTAATTATGACTCATTTTTCAGGTCTCGACGTTGCCGGTGCCAATGAACTTCGAAAGAAGCTCAGGGAGTCAGGTGCCGAGTTCAGGGTATCAAAAAATACTCTTTTTAAAAAGGCCATAAAGGGCACTTCGGCAGAAGTGCTTTCAGATCAGTTTTTAGGCCCTAATGCAGTGGCCTTTGCTTCTGAAGATCCAGTGTCTATGGCCAAGGTTCTGGTGGAGTTCGCAAAGAAGAGTGAGATCCTTGAGATCCGCTGCGGCGTTTTGAATAGAAAATTCATTGATATTGCCCAAATCCAGGCCTTGTCGGAACTGCCAAGCCGGGAGGTCCTGCTTGCAACGCTGCTTGCAGTTTTTGCCGCTGTTCCTACAGGTCTTGTCAGAGCCCTGTCAGGCATACCGCGAAAGTTGCTTTATGCGTTAAGGGCAATTGAAGATCAGAAAAATGATGATGAAAATTGAATAAGTGGTTCTGCTCAAAATGATCCGGATACTGATTACGAGATTTCCGATCAAAAAGTCCGAGATGCATCCATTTATAGATAATGCTGAATTGTGAATGCTAAATGCTGAATTGTGGAAGAACGTTTAAAAAACATATACCGTAATTTAACATTCAACATTCAAAATTTAACATTTATTGTGCGCCGCAGATTGGGTTTTTTCAGCGGAATCATAGATAGTTAATAAGGAGACCGAAATGGCTATTTCCAAAGAGGATGTAATTGAATTTATTTCTAATATGACAGTGCTTGAGCTCTCCGAGCTAATCAAGGAGTTGGAGGATAAGTTTGGTGTAAGTGCAGCGGCGCCGGTCGCAGTAGCGGCGTCCGGTGCAGTTGCCGGTGAAGGGGGCGGCGCCCCTGCTGAGGAACAGACAGAGTTCGATGTTATTCTGTTAGACTTTGGCGACCAGAAGATCAAGGTAATCAAGGAGGTCAGGGCCGTAACAAGCTTGGGCCTTAAGGAAGCTAAAGATCTGGTTGAGAGCGCACCCAAACCCATCAAAGAAGGAGTTTCCAAAGACGAGGCCGAGAAGATTAAGGAACAGGTCGAGAGTGTCGGTGCAAAGGTAGAGATAAAATAACCAGGAAATATACACAACGATATAAAAAATTGCGCATCCAATGCCGGTTGCCGCTCGATCATTTTGTATGGGCGGGGATAAACCCCGCCCATACATTTCAGATTTCCCCCAATTGTCAATAATGTGCAACGAAAAACGCTACGCCGAGGCAGTACTCTATGACAAAAAATCAAGCACTACCCGTGAGAAAGAACTTTGGTCGTGTAAAAAAAGTCATTGATATTCCAAACTTAATCGAGATGCAGCAGAGTTCCTACGCCAAGTTCTTGCAAAAAGACGTGGCTTCGGAAGCCAGAGAGGATGTGGGGATTCAGGCAGCATTTCAAAGCGTCTTTCCGATAACGGATTTTACAGGTGCATCTTCTATTGAATTTGTTCAATATTCTATAGGTGAGCCCAAATACTCTGAGGAAGAATGTCTTTCCCGTGGCGTGACCTATGAGTCGCCGGTGAAGATGGTGGCGCGACTCCTTTCTTATGACGTAGATAAAGAAAGCGGAGTACAAAGTATACGGGATATCAAGGAACAGCAGATTTACTTTGGCGCCATTCCCCTGATGACCAGAACCGGTACCTTTATTATTAATGGTACTGAGCGAGTAGTGGTCAGCCAGCTTCAGCGTTCTCCAGGGGTATTCTTTGACCACGACAAAGGAAAGACACATGCCAGTGGGAAATTGCTTTACTCAGCCAGGGTCATTCCGGTCCGTGGTTCCTGGATAGACTTGGAGTTTGATCCCAAAGACATCTTGCATGTCCGGATAGATCGCAGGCGGAAGTTCCCTGTAACAGTGTTGCTGAAAGCCGTGGGTTACAGCACTGAAGATTTGTTAAGTATTTTTTATAACTGGGATACGTATGTAATTGATGGCAAATTTTTGTATCGTAGGGTGAATGCAGAGACCATGTTAGGCCAGAAGGCTACTCTGGACGTGGTGAATCCTGATACAGGCGATATCCTTTTACGCAAGAATCGCAAGTTCTCCCGGACCATGATGAAGAAGTTTGAGGAATCAGGTGTCATCATGGTACCAATTGAAGAAGACGATCTGATAGAAAAGATCATAGCCCTTGATGTAGTAAATCCTGAAACCGGGGAGGTGTTGATTCCCATGAACTCTCCAGTCACGAAAAAGGATCTGGCGCTTTTGAGGGAGAGTGGAATCACAGAGTTGCAGGTTTTGTTTATCGATGGCATCAAGGTAAGTTCTTCCATAAGGGACACGTTACTTCAGGACAAGATACAGAATCAGGAAGAGGCCATTATAGAAGTTTTCCGGAGGCTTCGTCCCGGTAGTCCCCCAATACCCGAGGTGGCTGAGAAGTTTTTTAATTCTCTTTTTTTCAACCCCCGCACCTATGACCTCTCAGAGGTGGGCCGTTATAAGATCAATCAGAGGCTGGGCATGGATTTGCCTCTTTCCCTGAAGGTTCTTACGACTGAGGACATAATGGAGACTGTGAGGGAGTTGGTCCGTTTAAAGGATCGGCAGGGGCAGGTGGATGATATAGATCATTTAGGCAACCGCCGGGTCAGATCAGTGGGTGAGCTTATAGAGAATCAGTACAGGATCGGACTGGTCCGGATGGAGCGGGCTATTAAAGAGAGAATGACCCTTCAGGAAGTTGAGGCGTTAATGCCTAATGATTTAGTAAACCCCAAGCCAGTAACCTCCGTCATTAAGGAGTTTTTCGGCTCCAGTCAGCTTTCCCAGTTCATGGACCAGACTAATGCGCTGGCAGAAATCACTCACAAGCGAAGGTTATCTGCTTTGGGGGTGGGTGGCCTGTCCAGGGAGAGGGCCGGGTTTGAGGTGCGAGACGTACATCCCACTCATTATGGGAGGATTTGTCCCATTGAAACACCAGAAGGTCCAAATATCGGACTGATAGTTTCTTTGAGTTCCTTTGCCAGAATAAACAGGTATGGTTTTGTGGAGACTCCTTACCGTAAGGTTAAGGACCGCAGGACTACAGGGAAAGTGGTCTATATGACTGCTATTGAAGATGAAAAAGAGACTATCGCACAGGCAACAGTCAGTCTTGATGATAACGGATATATTATTGATAACAATGTCGGTGTCAGGAGAATGGGCGAGTTCGTTATTGTCCCGGCAGAGGAGGTTACAGCCATAGACGTGGCCCCCAACCAGTTGGTCAGTGTTTCTGCAGGTCTTATACCATTTCTGGAAAATGATGATGCAAACCGGGCCTTGATGGGTTCCAACATGCAGCGGCAGGCAGTTCCTTTGCTGGTTTCAGAGGCTCCGCTCGTTGGTACCGGGGTGGAGAAAATAGTGGCCACGGATTCCGGTGTGACTGTAGTTGCAAAAAAGGACGGATATATAGAAGACGTCGATGCTACACGCCTGGTAGTGGTTTACGATGAGGATGAGTCCAAAGAGCTACCGGTGGAGGTCGAGATACATAAGTTTACCAAGTACCAGAAGTCCAATCAGACAACAACACTCAATCAAAGACCAATAGTGTTTCCCAAGCAAAAGTTTAAAAAAGGAGATGTGCTTGTAGATGGTCCATCTACTGACAATGGAGAATTGGCATTAGGCAAGAATGTTGTAGTGGCTTTTATGCCTTGGCGAGGCTACAACTTTGAAGATGCAATGGTCGTGAGTGAACGCCTGATCAAAGAGGATGTTTATACATCGATACATATTGAGGAATTTGAATTGGAGGCCAGGGACACTAAGCTGGGCAAGGAGGAGATAACCCGCGACATACCTAATGTAGGGGAAGACGCCCTCAGTGATCTGGACGACAGCGGCATAATACGTATAGGGGCGGAAGTTAAGTCCGGAGACATACTTGTAGGCAAGATTACACCAAAGGGAGAGACCCAGCTTACTCCGGAGGAGAAGCTCCTCCGGGCCATCTTTGGTGAGAAGGCAGGAGACGTAAAGGATACATCTCTCAGGGTGCCGCCGGGAATCCAGGGTGTGGTGATAGAGGCCAAGGTTTTTTGCCGCAGAGGTGTGGAAAAAGACGAACGGATCCAGGCCATTGAGGACATTGAAATAGCACGTGTACTTAAGGATCAGGCAGACGAGATCAATGTGATTCGTAGGACCGCTCTTAAAAAGCTGGAGAGTCATCTCCAGGGGCAGAAGGCATCGGTTTCTATAATAGACAGTAAGGGCAAGGCCTATCTTGAGGCTGGGGATGAGATTACAAGTGATATGCTCCGGAAGATACCTATCCATCGTTTGAGAGATCTCATGCTGGAGGGTCGCAGGAGCCTGATTCCTGTAGTGAGTGATGTGCTGTCCTGGTATGAGGGTGAGGTCCAACGAATAACCACCTACTTTGAGGGTAAAATTGAGCGTCTGAAGAAGGGGGATGACCTTCCACCAGGTGTGATCAAGATGGTCAGGGTCTGTGTGGCAATGAAGCGGAAGCTGGCCGTAGGTGACAAGATGGCCGGGCGTCATGGCAACAAAGGTGTGGTTTCTACTATCGTGCCTATAGAGGATATGCCATATTTCGCAGACGGCACTCCGGTTGATATTCTTTTGAATCCCCTGGGCGTACCTTCACGTATGAATGTGGGTCAACTTTTAGAGATACATCTGGGTTGGGCTGCAAAAAATCTCGGGGTACAACTGGCTGAGTTGGCAAAAGATTATAAGATCGACAAGATCAAGAAAAAAATGGCCAATATCTATTCGCAAGACGAGCTGAATGCCTTGTTAAGCGGCATGGATGACGAACAGTTGCGAAATCTTGCTTTGAGTTTTGAACAGGGCGTACCGGTTGCAACTCCGGTGTTTGACGGAGCACATGAGGACCAGATCCGCAAGCTCCTGGTAGAGTCAGGACAATCAGAACTTGGCGAGGTGGTCCTTTACGATGGTTATACTGGAGAGGCTATAGCGGAGCCGGTCACTGTCGGGGTTATGTATGTATTGAAACTTCATCACTTAGTGGATGATAAAATACATGCCCGCTCTACCGGTCCATATTCTCTGGTCACGCAACAGCCACTTGGAGGAAAGGCCCAGTTTGGCGGGCAGCGATTAGGTGAGATGGAAGTGTGGGCCATGGAGGCCTATGGAGCTGCTTATTGTCTTCAGGAGTTTCTGACAGTCAAGTCCGACGACGTAGTCGGGAGATCCAGGATGTATGAAAAAATCGTCAAGGGCAACAATTTTCTTGAGGCAGGTCTTCCTGAGTCCTTTAATGTCCTGGTGAAGGAGCTTCAGGGTCTATGTATGGATGTAGAGTTGCAGGAGTGATACGGGGGTTTTACTAAATGGAAGATATTCTTTCCCTTTTTACAAAGCCAAAAGATCCTTTAAGCTTTAAATCAGTCAGGATTTCTCTGGCCTCTCCTGAGAAAATTCTCGGAAGGTCACATGGAGAGGTAAGGCAACCTGAGACCATCAACTACCGGACCTTTAAGCCGGAACGGGAAGGCCTTTTTTGTGCCAAGATTTTTGGCCCGGTAAAGGATTATGAGTGCCTGTGCGGAAAGTACAAGCGCATGAAGCACCGGGGCGTCATCTGCGAAAAATGCGGAGTTGAGGTCATCCAGTCAAAAGTCCGGCGGGAGCGGATGGCCCACATTTCCCTGGCCGCTCCGGTAGCTCATATATGGTTTTTAAAGAGCCTTCCCAGCAAAATCGGTGCTCTTTTGGATTTGAGTTTGAAAGAGCTCGAAAGGGTCCTGTACTTCGAGTCACATATAGTGATTGAATCGGAGATGCCGGAGATCCCTGTAGGCACTCTTATGTCCGATGAGGCCTATTACAAGAATCAGGAGCAATTCGGTGATAAGTTTGAGGTAGATATAGGGGCGGAAGCAATATGTTTGATGCTAAAGCGTCTCGATCTGGATGCTCTGTCCGTGGAACTCCGCGGAGAGATGCTCAAGACCCGTTCGGAAGCCAAAAGAAAAAAGCTCGGCAAGCGGCTGAGGGTAATTGAGGCCTTTCGGGATTCAGGTAACCAGCCTGAATGGACGATTCTGAGCGTTATTCCGGTCCTTCCTCCGGATCTGAGACCTCTGGTTCCCCTGGATGGAGGGCGATTTGCCACATCGGACCTCAATGACCTTTATCGCAGGGTCATCAATCGGAATAATCGACTCAAGAAGCTCAAAGAGCTGGACGCCCCGGACATCATCATCCGGAATGAAAAAAGGATGCTCCAGGAGGCAGTGGATGTCCTCTTTGATAATGGCCGGAGGGGCCGGGTAGTTACAGGGCCGAACAAGCGTCCTTTGAAATCATTATCAGATATGCTGAAGGGCAAGCAGGGACGTTTTCGTCAAAACCTCCTTGGAAAGAGGGTCGATTACTCAGGACGTTCGGTCATTGTAGTAGGTCCGGAACTCAGGCTTCATCAGTGTGGTTTGCCAAAGCGGATGGCAATAGAGCTCTTTAAGCCCTTTATTTACAATAAGCTCGAAGAAAAGGGGCTTGTTACCACTATCAAGAGTGCAAAAAAGATGGTGGAAAAGGAGGCCCCTGAGGTATGGGATGCCCTTGATGAAGTTGTAAGGGAGCATCCTATTTTTCTGAATCGTGCTCCCACTCTACACCGTTTGGGTATTCAGGCCTTTGAGCCCATACTTATTGAAGGCAAGGCCATTCAGCTCCATCCATTGGTGTGCGTTGCATACAATGCGGATTTCGATGGGGACCAGATGGCAGTCCATATCCCCCTGTCAGTAGAGGCCCAGACAGAAGCAAGGGTACTCATGATGTCAACCAACAATGTGCTTTCTCCTGCTCATGGGGAGCCTATCATCATGGCTACTCAGGATATAGTCCTTGGCATATATTACATGACCAGGGACAGGTTAAATGCAAATGGTGAAGGCAATGTATTTAGTTCCAAGGAAGAGGTCTTGCTTGCGTGGGAGGCTGGTACGGTCCATCTGCAGGCCAGGATTAAGGCCAGGATTAGAGGCGAGCTTACAGAGACCACTGTCGGCCGGGTAATCCTCTCGGATATTCTACCTGAGGAGGTGTCCTTTTCTATTATTAATAAGACCATGCGCAAGAAGGACCTTGCCGGACTCATTAATGAGAGTTACCGCATAGCAGGGGCCAAGAAGACAGTGATTTTGGCGGATCGCCTCAAGGACATGGGATATCGCTTCGCCACTCTGGCCGGGATTTCCGTTGGTATAAGCCATATGATGGTTCCGGTGCAAAAGGAGGAAATTCTTAAAAAGGCGCAGAAAGAGGTGGCAGATGTTCAGCACCAGTACTCTGAGGGTCTTATTACTGACGGAGAACAGTACAACAAGGTGATTGACATATGGACCAGGGCTACGGATGAGGTGGCGAAGAAGATGATGGAGGGTATCTCAGTAGAATACCACCGTGGGGCTGACGGAAAGGCGATATCCGCCCCAAGTTTCAATCCCATTTTTATTATGGCTGATTCCGGCGCCAGAGGCAGTAAGGACCAGATCAGGCAGCTTGCAGGAATGCGCGGCCTGATGGCTAAACCGTCAGGTGAGATCATAGAGACTCCAATTCAGGCAAACTTCCGTGAGGGCTTGAGTGTGCTGGAGTATTTTGTATCCACTCATGGGGCACGGAAGGGTTTGGCTGATACGGCCCTTAAGACCGCTAACTCCGGCTACCTCACCCGGCGTCTGGTTGACGTTGCTCAGGACGCCACCATAACAGAGGAGGATTGCGGAACCATTGACGGCATAGAGATTGGGCACTTGTTGGAAGGTGGTGAGATTATCCAGCGTCTGGGCGAGCGTATCCTTGGGCGTGTAGCCCTGATGGACATAGTTGATCCTGTGACAGGAGATGTCCTTGTAAAGTCCAGTGAGGAGATTGGCGAGGAAGGGGTCCTTAAGATCGAGGAAGCGGGTATTCCCAGTGTGGAGATTCGATCTGTGCTCACCTGCAGGTCTCCTTATGGGGTCTGCGCCAAGTGCTACGGGAGAGATCTGGCCCGTGGCGGCATTGTGGCTATGGGGGAGGCAATCGGCATCATAGCCGCAGAGTCCATAGGGGAACCTGGAACACAACTTACCATGCGGACCTTTCACATTGGTGGTACTGCCAGCGGTAAGGTGGAGCAGGCTGAAATTCGCTCAAGGGGGTCTGGTTCAGTGCGTTTTGAGAGGTTGAATACCGTGCAGAATCCGGCTGGCCGGCAGGTAGTGTTGAACCGAAACGGAGAAATAGTGATTGTGGCCCCGGATGGACGTGAGAGGGAACGCTTTCCAGTAATATACGGCGCCGAATTGGTAGTAGGGGAAGGCCAGGAGATAGAGGCCGGGCAAAAGCTTGCCCAGTGGGATCCGTTTACCGTACCGATTCTCACAGAGGTGCCCGGGGTGGTGAAGTTCGGGGATCTCCTTGAGGGCATCACCATGAAGGAGAAGGTGGATCCGGTTACCGGCAAGGCAAGCAGGGTGGTGATACAGTACCGTGCAGCAGATTATCAGCCCAGGATTTCCATAAAGGACGAGAGAGGACGCACCTCGAAGTTGGCCAAGGGCAAAGGCGAGGCCCGCTATCAGCTCCCGGTAGGGGCCATTATCACTGCCAATGAGGGAGATAAGGTAGCGGCTGGAGAGCCTCTATCCAGAATTCCTAGAGAGACCACCAAGACTAAGGATATTACAGGGGGTCTCCCGAGGATTGCCGAGCTCTTTGAGGTAAGAAAGCCCAAGGAGTATGCTGTTATTACAGAAATCGACGGAGTGGTTTCTTTTGGCAAGGATATTAAGAGCAAGAGGCGGGTGGTTGTTACCCCGGAGTATGGTGACGCAAAGGAGTACCTGGTACCCAAGGGCAAGTATATAAAGGTCCATGAAGGAGATTATATCAGGGCCGGTGAGTCGTTGATGGACGGTGTCATCGATCCCCATGACTATCTCAGGGTGAAAGGCATAAAGGACCTCGCCCGATATATGGTGGGCGAGATTCAAGAGGTATACAGGCTCCAGGGTGTAAAGATTAATGATAAACACATTGAAGTGATAGTGCGGCAGATGCTGCGCAAGGTAAAGATCACCGGTGTGGGAGACAGTACATTCATGCTTGGAGAGCAAGTAGAACGTCGCCGCTTTGAGGAGGAAAATGATCGGATAATGGCAGAAGAAGGAGGCGAGCCTGCTTCGGCTGAACCTATGCTTCTTGGTATCACCAGGGCGTCTCTCAGCACAGATAGCTTTATTTCAGCAGCGTCATTCCAGGAGACTACCAAGGTCCTGACCGAAGCCTCTATAGCCGGGAAGGTGGATTATCTGAGAGGGCTGAAAGAAAACGTAATCATGGGACGTCTCATACCTGCCGGTACCGGCAAGGTGTTCTACGAAGAGAAAGAGCGCAGACGGGCTGCGGCAGATTGATGGTGATGTGCGAGGAACAGGGTGAGGCCGGGCAAAAAGCTCGGCCTTTTTTTAGGGCCTGTCCCTTACCTTTCATATCCCGGCAGATTGAGTGTAGCGCATGAGCCGGTATCACACGTGTGATGCTCCACAGGAGGTTGAGACCGGGAAGCACTACTACTCGGCCTTTTATCTACAGAAACATTGGCAACACTCATGAGCTTGCCGACATTGGAACTCTCGCATTTGGGGCACGAAACTGAGTCCATCTCATTTTTGCTCATAATGAGGAGTTCAAATATATAGTCACAATTCAAACACCTAAATTCATGAATGGGCATGTTATTAGTCCTCCATTAAGGGAATCATTTGCATCTATGTTCACAAAGGGTGATTAATAATTATTCACTTTCTGTCTGGCAGTGTAAACGATTTATAATAAACAAATATGTACAGAATTGAAAGTATCTTCTCAATAAGTCTGGGTATGTTGATTAGATACACGCTTGCTGGATTCCCGCCTTCGCGGGAATGACGAATGTTCTTATTGCCCGTCATTCCCGCGAAGGCGGGAATCCAGGTACATCACCCGGACTTATTGAGAACTTACCAAAAAAGTCCTGAAATATGATTCTGCTCAAAATGCCTCAGATGCAAGGCGCGAGATTTCCGAGGAACGAGGCGTACTTAGCGTACGTCGCAATGACGAGGAAATCGAAGCAACGCAGCAGATGTTGTGTTTTCAGCGGAATCAGTGGATGGGAATATACTGCTTATGGATATGATTGAATTCGTGGCTAAGCTCAAAAAAAGAGCAGGCGGCGATGAGGGGATGGTCTTAATCCATAATGGGATTGTGCGGAATTCCAGTAGGGACGGAAGACCTGTTAAATCCATTGAGGTAAAAGCGGATTGGGGGAAGTTGTCCCGGATACTGGCCGATACGCGGAAACTCCCTGGCATTATGGCGGCTGAGGCTGAAATACAAGAGGGAAGACTGGGCGTGGGAGAAGATATTATGCTTCTCGGACTTGCCGGAAGTACCAGGGAATATGTTATTACGGCATTGGCATCTACTCTGGATAGAATAAAGAAAGATGTTACCATAAAGCAGGAGTTCAGTAGTTGATAACACAGGAAGATAGTGATCTGCGGCCTGAGGTGATAAAGGTATGCAGGCAATTATATAACAAGGGCTTGATTGCCGCTGCAGATGGAAATGTAAGCGTCCGGCTTTCCGGAGGGGACATCCTTATAACTCCCAGCGGGGTGCACAAGGGTTTTTTGAATGAAGCGGACCTTGTTGTGGTGGACTCTGAAGGGCATGTCCTTAAGGGGCTGGGTCGCCCCTCTTCAGAGCTGGTCATGCACATGGCAATCTATCGGCAGGACCTGGGGGCCACGGCAGTAGTGCATACCCATCCTCCCTGGACTCTGGCGCTCAGCCTGTCAGGAAATCAACTGTCGCCCCATTTGCTGATTGAGGGCGAGATGTTTCTGGGAGAGGTGACCATGGTGCCTTTTGAAATGCCCGGCACCGAGGCTTTGGCCCGTGCGGTTGTGGATGCATTACATAAAGGACCTGCCCAGATCCTTGCCCATCATGGGGCTATCACCAGGGGGCCGACTCTTTGGAAGGCCTTTGAACTCATGGAATGTCTGGAGCACACTTCCCGCATAACAGCATTGGCAAAGATGCTGGGAGAACCCATGCCCTTGCCGGAAGGAAAAGTATGATAGAGATGCGTCAGCTCCAAGTATTTTTGGCTGTGTGGGAAAATCGCAGTTTCAGCCGGGCAGCCCAAGAAGTGCACCTCACCCAGCCGACAGTCAGTGGTCACATCCGGGTCTTGGAAGAGACTTTGGGCGTTCGATTGTTCGATCGAAGCGGGAAAGATGTAACTCCAACCAAGGCCGGCGAATTACTTTATCCTTTTGCGCGTCAGATATTAAGACTTAATCTCCAGGCTGAACGGGAAATAACCATGTTTTTAGGGCAGGAAAAGGGCAGCCTGGACCTTGGAGGCAGCAATATCCCAGGGCAGTATATTCTCCCGGGTGTGATCGGTCGATTCAAGGCTGAGCACCCCAACATCAAGGTGATATTGCGTATATCGGATACGGCCGCAATCGTTGCTGATGTTGCCAATGGTAAACTGGAACTCGGGATGGTAGGGGCTGTTGTCCGGAAAAAAGGCCTCAGTTTTGAACCCTGTTTTCACGATGAGATGGTCCTGATCGTACCTCCGGGTCACCGCCTTGCTGATTGCGGACAGGCGTCTATAGAAGATCTTGAGTCCGAGCCCTTTGTTTTGAGAGAGAAGGGGTCGGGCACGCGTTTGGCCACGGAGCGTGCCCTGCAGGCGGCGGGAAATTTTCAGCTCAGCGACCTTCAAATTGTTGCAGAGATGGGAAGTACCGAAGCAATCCGCCAGGCGGTGAGGGCAGGGCTTGGGTGCTCCATTATTTCCCGGCGTGCCGTGACGGACGATCTGGAGCACGGCTTGTTACACGCCCCTGTCCTGCAAGGAGTTCAACTTAGCCGGCAGTTCTATCTGATATGGCATAATCAGCGGACTCTTTCACCTCTTGCTCTTGCCTTTCGTAATTTTTTGCTGTCGGAGGACCTTTCTTAAATCCAGACCATGTGTGCCTCAATAGTTCCCTTACCTGTGGCGCCTGCCGAGATGAGCCCCTTGCAAAATTCGACCCTGTCCCTCTTTTTCCAAAGAGGAGATGGGGTAATCGGTTCTTTAGATGTTTGTTGAGATATTGGAATACGATTGCAATTTCTTTGACCTTTGATGGTCATTTCCATGGGAGAGCAGTAATGGCAGAGCCTTTGGCGGATCAGGCCATAGGTCAGATCAAACAGGCGGCTGGCTTATCTTCGGTGTTGCTCAGCAGGGTGAGGAATTTACTATCTCTGGCGTTGAAAAGCCGGACAAGGTGCAGAACGATTTCCTTTCTGTTCTTCATGTCGGCCAGAAAGTCAATCACGATATCGAAGTTTCTGAACAACAGATTGATGTAGGCGATAGGACAATACTGCTTTTTCAGATTGCCGAAAACCAGCGGACCCGCGAGCCACCGACCAAGCCGAGGCCCATGAGTAATATTGAACGGAGAATCCTGATAGCCTGCTTGGACGAGTCAAAAAGTACCCCTGATTTGCTTCATATCCTGGGCTACAAAACACGTACAGGAAACTTCAAAAGGGCGTTTGCCCGGTTTGTTGGTCCTTGGCTGCCTCGAAAGGACGATCCCGGAGTATGCCAAGGAGCAAGAACCAAAGGAATCGTCTTACGAAAAAGGGGCATCAATTTCTGGCAAAAAATGAAGGAGGGGGTGAGTGACACGCGAACATTTCCTGCACGCGATTCGTGTTCATTGGTGTCTATTCGCGGTTCAATAAAAGGATTTCAAGCTGTGCGGCTATCAATTAATCTATAGCCGCACAGCCGGATGCCAGTACCGACCACTGGTTCTATCCTAAATCTGAGCGCGAATTCCAATGACTTATTCCTTTACGGGTCCTAAGCCTAAGCCTCAACCTCTACCGGATCCGTTTCAGCTACCTGTTCCCTGATTTCCAGCTTGCCTTCTCCCAATAGGGTAGTCCTCAGCCAATCAATAGCAAGACCAAGCATCGCCAGATCGTCTTCTGAAATTTTCTTTTTCCTTTCTTCCGGAACAATGTATACATTGAGGAATAGGCTGTCGAACACGAAACGACGGAATCGATCCACATTGTAGCAACCCATAAAGAACATCTGAAGCGTTTTTTCAGGAATAGTAACGAATAGACCCAGGGATTTGCGCTTGAGGATCATCTCTGTCCAGCCGAAATTTGTCTCATCGTAGGGAATGATACCCTGGTCTTTACGCCATTCCTCTATTGTGAGTTCTCTGCCGAGATCGTGTCCAAGGCAGCGGCTTTCCTTCACCAGGGCAAAAAAATGTTCATCGGAATTCAGGTCCCTGTTGTGGAACATCCCGGCACTTAAAGGATAATACCTGCATGTCAGTGGGCGATCCTCGTATATGCCGCACCCGGACTCATCCAGAAACGGACAGGTCTTTTCCTCATCTTCCAGCATCTTCATAACAGGGATCGGCAGATCTGTTTTCTCAATATATCCAAGGGTTGTATAAATTTGAAGAAATTCATCTGAAGATAGGCCCAGTCTCTGTTTCATACGGATTATGTCGCATGGAGTCAGCATGATATGAGCATCCTTGCAGCACTGAGTATAGCAGGCCATTTCTTTTTCACAGGCAAAGGTAAAAGTGCTGTTAATATCCATTTGAACAGGGGCTATCAAATCCTTTTTTTCTTTTTGTACATGCATAACTTGGTTTTCCTCGCAATCCGGAATTTTGCAAACGGCTTTGCAGACTACTATAATCGCGCTACACGGATAAACAAGTAGTATGCGGCTTAGGCATCCTTCACGACAAGTCAAAAGTAGTTTACACTTTGTTGATCTTGTATTTTGCCGCGGCTTATACCATTATTCTGTTTTATTGCCGAGGAAAATTATCTATGGAATCCGAAAACAAGGTTGCCATTGTTACCGGTGCCATAAAAGGCATTGGCCTTGCCATAGCGCTTGAGTTAGCCCGTTCAGGGGTTAAATGTGTTTTGCCTTACCACGACTGGCTGGACAGCCTTGAGAGTATGCACAGGCATATGAAGGAAACAGGCGTTGACTACCATGCCGTTCCGGGCGACCTTACTTGTCTTAAAGATGTGAGAAAGGTAATTCGTATCGCTCAAGACCGCTTTGGGCGTCTGGATATATTGATTAACAACATAGAAAGGGGCGGATGGCCTGTAGTTCACGGTCCATATGTACCGGAACAGTGGAACCTGGAGTTCAAGACCACTGTGACTGCTAAATGGTACCTCTTTGAGGAGGCTTTACCAATCCTGAAGACCCAGGAGAATGGAGTCGTGGTCAATATTTCCTCCATAGCCGGATTGGTAGGAAGAAGTGGACCGGCAGGCCTGGTGTTTAATGACTGCTACTCGCTGTCAAACAGGGCCATCCAGTCCCTTACCGCGGCCTGGGCAAGACAGGGTGCCCCTGAAGTACGGGTCAATGAACTCATGCTGGGCTTTGTTGAGACGCGTCATGGACCGCATACCAGGGGTTGGGGGATGATGAATACTGAAGAACAAAAGGCCATACTTGATCATACTCTTTTACAACGTACCGGAAAAGTTGAAGAGGTGGCAAAAATGGTGCATTTTCTGGTCTTTAACGCAAGCTTCATGACCGGGTCAACCATACGAATGGACGGAGGCTATATTCTGGGGGGGGATAAGGCGGTCTCTATGCCCAAGGGAGTTGTCGAACCTGGCGAACCCACCTTTGGAGGTTCTGTTTCACCGGAGGACGCTGTTAAAAAAACTCTGAGTAGATCTTAGACAACAGAAGATGGAATAAAAATCCGCGAGTACAGATTTTGCGCATAACGGTCAGTCATCCCCGCGATGAAATCACAGACCCTGCGCTCATAAGGGGTCTTGTCGTCGATGTCTACTGCTTCTTCTTCAAACATCCGAGTATTTTCCCGGACAAAGGCATCTTTGTTTTTTAAAAAATACTCATACAAATCAAAAAGGATCTTTTTGGCCTTTTCAAATTCATTGTGCACCTGGGGTGCCCTATAAACATTGTCATAAAGAAAGGCCCTGAGGTAAATCATCGTTTCATAAAGACGGGGACTTATTGCAAGCTCCATTTCACCGTCCACTACCTTGGTGCTTGCTATCACGTCTTTGATCATGGTCGAGATACGGGTGGCGTGATTTTCTCCCAAGACATCTTTACACTTTGACGGAATATCCTTTTCAGAGATCACTTTGCTTCTAATTGCGTCGTCCAGATCATGGCTCAGATAGCCAATGACATCTGCTATGCGCACGACCCTTCCTTCAACAGTCATGGCCCACTTATTTGATTTTTTGGGAATGATTTCTCCGAAACCCTTTGAGTGCTTAAATATTCCATCCCGGACTTCATAGGTGAGGTTGAGACCCCTGCCGCCATTTTCCAGCACATTCACCACTCTCAAGCCCTGACGGCAGTGAGAAAATCCCCCGGGCACAATCTCGTTTAAAATAGTTTCACCGGCATGCCCAAAGGGAGTATGTCCAAGATCATGGCCCAATGCCACCGCCTCTGCCAGGTCCTCGTTAAGGCGAAGTGCCCTGGCGATTGTCCTTGCGATCTCTGATACTTCCAGTGTGTGTGTAAGACGGGTGCGGTAATGATCTCCCATGGGAGACAAAAATACCTGTGTCTTATGCTTGAGACGGCGAAAAGACTTGGAATAGACAATGCGATCGCGGTCTCTCTGAAAGGGTGTCCGGATATTACAGGGCTCGACAGGATAGAGTCTTCCTTTGGTCTCGCTGCTGAGACAGGCCTGAGGACACAGGATCAGACGTTCGCGTTCTTGAATCTCTTCCCTGATAGATAGGGGTTTATTCAGTTCTTCAAGCCTTAGACCGGAATCTGCATACATATTTGTTTTTATAACTGGAGCGTTTCTGGAAATCAAGCATGTTGCGCTTTTTTACTTCCTCGTGCCCTGTTCTTTAACAAGATTATGAGTCCTGCAGGCAGCTCTCCAGTATATCCAGATATTAGCCACTGTGTAACAAATACAAAGGCTGGTTGTAATCCAAAGGAAGGCCGGAACCGCACTTTTAAACCCATAAAACACACAGCCCAGCACCAGCGACAGCAAGGCAACAGGTACGAGTATACGTCTTTTTATCCAGGAAATATCGATTTCTCCTTTTTGCATTGCCACCATGTCAAGCCCCTGGCTCCCGAACTCAAGCGCTACGATAAGGACCACCAGGCTGCTCAGTTCTTTTGGAGCTAAGGGCATCAGGGCGAGTGACAAGAGCGGAAGCATTAACGAGGCAATAAGTCTTCCAAGGGTCGGCAGCCCCTGTCTCAGACATTCGGGAAGGCCTATAATAAGATACTGGCTACCGGATACCAGGGTAATGCCAAGCATAACAAGGCCATAAGTAATAATAATATGGGGCGGTCTAAGTAACAGCCCTACGGCAAGCCCAAATACAAGAAGGCCCAATGCCGTTTGCAAACGAGTTGACAGGTGACCATCCCTCCAATAAAGGGCCGCAGCCAGGAATAGAGTGGCCAGAAAGGCACCGGACAAAAATGCTATAAGAACTGTTTTGTCCGGAAACATATCAGTCATAAAAATCAGGCCTGCTCCTATCATTTGAAGAGTAGTCTTGATTTTTGCAAGTTCAGTGACACGGAGTTGCTTTCTCGATGCTGTACAAAATCTGCGGAACTCTGTCACCAGAAATTCCCTTAAAAAAATTGGCCACACGATCCAAAGGGGGAGGATGCCAATATCTACCAGGGGGATCAGGGTAGCAGCTATAAAGATCTTGTCGGCAACGGGGTCAAGGAGCTTGCCCAGAGGTGTGCTACCGTCACGGCGGGCCAGCAGGCCATCAAGATAGTCAGTAAGACCCAAGAGGGTAAAGCCTACAAGGGCTGCGATCTTCGCCCTGATATCTCCGTAGATCAAGAAATACGGCAGGGGCAACAGTATGATCCGAAGGACTGTAAGGTGATTAGCACGGATCTTCATCAGAGATATTCCGCAAGACCTCTTTTCTTGATCTTTTCTACTGCCTGTTTAACTTCATCAAGTCTGTTCCTGGGACAGACCAGCACCGCATCACCTTCAGCCACAATCGCCATATCCTCTGTCCCCACAGCAGCCACCAGGACACCGCCTTCAGACATGAGCAGACAATTTTTGCATCCAACAGAGGCAACCAGTCCATCAATGGCATTGCCGTCTTTATCCTTGGTCGATATATCATAATAGGTTTCCCATACCCCCATATCATGCCAGCCACAATCACATGGAAAGACCACGATATTAGAGGCCTTTTCCAGAAGACCTTTATCCAGAGAATCATCTGGTATCAGGCCATAGTACTGACTGACCATGGATGCTTCTTCTCTTGAGCCGTAAAGGGACCTGATATGTTCAAGGGGGCCCCATGCTGCGGGCATCCATTTTTTAAGGGCCTCAAACAACACCTTGGATGAAAAAGCAAAAATTCCGCTATTCCAAAAAAAAGTCCCTGATGAAAGATAATCGAGCGCAGTCTCTCTGTCCGGCTTTTCGTGGAATGCCGTAACGTTGTAGCAATTTTTACCCCTTATCTTGGTTTTTAACCTGCCAATCTCCACATAACCATAAGCAGGCTCAACCCTGGCAGGCTTTACCCCAAATGTAACAAGGCAAGGATTAGATCCGGCAAAGGAGAGCCCTGCATCCAGAACACATCTGAAGTCTTCCTCATCCTCGATAAGATGGTCGGAAGGCAGAACTGCTATCAAACTATTGGGGTGGATGGACTCAATCCTGGCCGTAGCCCAGGAAATTGCAGCCGCAGTCCCCTTAGGGCATGGCTCAATGAGTATATTTGAGCTGATAAGACCTGGAACATAGACTAACACATCTTCCTTCTGGGCCGGTTTTGTAATTACCCAGATCCTCTCCCAGGGAAACATGGGCCGAATTCTGGAAACAGTCTGCTCAAGAAGCGTCTCCTGGCTGTGGATGCAGAGAAACTGCTTAGCCTTGTGTTGCCGACTCCTCGGCCAAAGCCTTGTCCCAAACCCCCCGGCCAGCACCAGGGCATGATAGCAGCATTCCTTGCTCAACGTTTTTTCTCCAAACCTGAAGTCATCATTGCTGCCAGGGCTGCTACTGCTCCAATGGCTGCGGTCTCTGAACGGAGTGTCCTTCTACCCATGGTGACAGTGGAAAAACCTGCTTCCTTACATGCCAGAATTTCTTCCCTGGAAAAGCCTCCTTCCGGCCCGGCTATAACAGCCACAGGAGTATTGTTTCCCTGGTCTCTCCAAGCAGAAAATAAGGAGCGCTTCTTTTCCGACTCCCAGAGAAGAATTTTTGCCCCGGCATAAGAGACCTTTTCCAAGGCATCTTCCAGGGAAACTACCGGATAGATAGTCGGCACAAGACTTCCTTTACACTGCTTCAAGGCCTGTCCGGCTATCTCCTTCCAGCGGACGAGATGTCTGCCGGTCTTTTCAGTGTCTACTTTTACCACAGTATGTTGAGTAATTACAGGACAGATGGTCTGAACCCCCAACTCAGTCGCCTTCTGTATCATCCAGCCCATGCGGTCTCCCTTGAGCAGGGCCACAATCAGATTAATCGGCAGGCAATCATTTTGCTGTCCTGAGACCTCAACAATACGCAAACCTGCTTCTGTCCTATTTACCCGGATGATTTTCGCCTTGGCTACCACTCCGGAGCCGTCTATGAGTTCGACAAGGCTCCCTGGGCCCAAACGCCTCACGCGCGTCAAGTGATGCGCCTCCCTGCCCGTGAGGGTAAGTGTGCTCCGGGCCCTTGAGAGGACATCAGATGATATCAGGAAGCGAGCAAGGGACATCAATTTGCAAACTCAAATGTAAATTCCCATACCATTAAAACAATATAATCTCACTCATGGTCATTGGAATCAATATCTCGAACTTCAGACTTAAGAGATTTAAGCCGATATAAAAAGAGCAGTGTAATCAAATTCAAGACCACAAGGACGCACAGGCTCATGTCTCATCCATACTACGACCCTGACTATATCTTCCAAATCCTTGAAAAGGAAGGCCTTCTATCAAAAGAACAGATCGCTAAATTAACACCCAGGCTCTCCATACCTAAACGGAAGGGCCAGGATCTTGTGCAATGGCTGGATTCGCTGCAACTCCCCCGGGAGGATTTCTCTGACACTAATCTTGAAGAAGCAGATATTATTTCTCTTATAGCAAGGGATTATAAGTGGACGTTCAGGCGATTGGACCCCTTATGCCTTGATATGGAGGTCGTGACAAAGACACTTCCGGCCTCTTTTGCCAAAAAGCGCTTGGTGCTGCCTCTTTCATGGGACGATGGAGAGCTCGATATAGTCTGCTACGACCCCGAAGATCAGGAGCTTCAACAGGATGTCGAGAGGGCATGTCAGGCCCGGACCCGTATCTCAGTGGCTCCCCGCAGAGACATCGAGCGCATTATAAGTGAATTCTTTGACTTCAAACAATCCATTGCTGCTGCTGAAAATGTGCTCAAAATTCCAACAGCGGATATATCCAACCTGGAACAGTATGTACGGCTGGCGGCTCCGGATGTCGCATCCTCAGACAAATACATACACAAGGCAGTGGATCATCTTTTTCAGTATGCCCTGGATCAGCGTGCCAGCGATATTCACATAGAGCCAAAGCGAACACAGTCCCGGATACGCCTTCGGATAGACGGAATTCTGCATACCATCTACCGTCTGCCCAGGGTAGTACACGAACCAATATGCACCAGAATAAAAACCATGTCCAGGCTGGATATAGCGGAAAAACGCCGGCCTCAGGATGGTCGTTTGAAAGTTGCCTGGAAGGAGGATGAGGCAGAGGTCAGGGTCTCTACTATACCGGTTGCCTTTGGTGAAAAGGTTGTACTGAGGCTGCAAAGCGCGGAGATACTCTTCAGCGACTTAAACAAGCTTGGATTATCAGAAAGGGACCTTCAGGTCTACAAACATTTTATACAGAATAGCCACGGCATAGTACTTATTACAGGGCCAACAGGAAGCGGAAAATCTACCACGCTTTACTCTACACTTCGACATATCAGCTCACCGGATATCAATATTATTACTGTGGAAGATCCCATTGAGATGGTTTGCGAAGAGTTTAATCAGATAGCAGTCCAGCCACAAATAGATGTGACATTTGCTTCAATACTCAGGAACATTCTGAGACAGGACCCTGACATCGTCATGATCGGGGAGATACGGGATGGTGAAACCGCCCGGTATGCCATACAGGCAGCCTTGACCGGCCACCTGGTTTTTTCCACTCTGCACACCAATGATGCTGTCAGCGCGATTACGAGGTTAAAGGACCTCGGCCTTGATCCTTACCTTATCGCATCCACCCTGATAGGAATTGTAGCACAACGGCTTGTGCGTATGGTCTGCAAATCGTGCGGTAAACCGGTAATGATCCCGGCGGATCGGCTAAGGGCCTTTGGCTGCCAAGCATCAGAACACGCACAGGCGAAAAAGGGCATGGGCTGCAGCCGCTGCCGCAATACGGGTTATTGGGGTAGGATCGGGATCTACGAGGTCTTCTCTGTCTCTGATACAATCAGAGAAATGATACACCTGGAAGAAAATGAAGAAGCCATTAAAAAGCAGGCGTTCAAAGAGGGAATGAGGGCACTAAAGCATGACGCCTGCGGAAAACTTCTCTCCGGGATAACTACCATGGAAGAGGTGATCGGAGTTACCTCATCATAGAAGAAATTGGTTAAAACCCTTGGCATCCTTCATTCGCTGGTTTACACTTATTCCCAAAAAAGGTGCATTATCGAATCGAATGCTGGATGCCGAAACTGGAAATTGGAAATTGGATAAAACGTAATTTTTCAATAAGTCCGGGTACCAGTCACTGGATTCCCGCCTTCGCGGGAATCCATTAGATAGTCGCAAAATATGATTTGCCCGGACTTATTGAGAAGTTACTTTCGTGCTTTCGTGATCATTTTTTTATCTTCATACCTTTTTGGTTCCGGCTTGTCCGGGTTAGGTATTTCCCTGTCTATTCCGGCAATATTGAAGTTTGGGACTGTTTTTTTGGCATCCTTCATATCAAGCCAAAAGTAGTTTACATTTTTAGGGGTAATATACCTCAAAAAATATGACTTGTGAGATTAGCTATTAGCTGTTAGGTTTAGCTTAACAGTCCGTTTTTATACAAAGTTTTTACCTAATAGCTAACGGCTAACAGCTAATGGCTGACATCCGTCTATGTTGAAAAAGTGTAAACTACAAAATGAAGGATGCCTAATATTCCACGGATT
>DFBQ01000178.1:0-221 GCA_002367355.1 Deltaproteobacteria bacterium UBA3076
TCGGTGGGTTGCGGTAAAACGGGCGTAGTAACCCCCGTGAACTGTTACTTATAATCTAAGTTGAGCGGTTAGCTGTTAGCCATTAGCGTTTAGGAACGGGAGATAAATAAGTTGAACAAAAAGTAATTTCTCAATAAGTCCGGGCAAATCATATTTTGCGACTATCTAATGGATTCCCGCCTTCGCGGGAATGACGGGCGCTCACACCCAATCGTCATTCC
>DFBQ01000178.1:228-13696 GCA_002367355.1 Deltaproteobacteria bacterium UBA3076
AAGGCGGGAATCCAGGCATTACGTTAATTAAAAATACGCCCAACGGGTGAAAATTTGTAATAGCAGAACATCCTGTAATCATTAAACTAATAGCTAACCGCTAAAGGCTAATCGCTCAACTTAAGTATAAAGAAAAGGGACGAAAAGGAGTTATAAAAAATGAAATTCTTTATTGATACTGCCAACTTGGACGAAATTCGCAAAGCAGCAGATCTGGGACTGGCAGATGGAGTGACCACGAACCCTTCTCTTATAGCCAAAGAAAATTGCGCCTTTGAAAACAGGATTAGAGAAATATGCAGTATTGTTGATGGCCCGGTGAGTGCTGAGGTGATTAGCACAAACGTTGACGGCATGGTGAAGGAAGCCGGGAAACTGGCTGAAATCGCTTCTAATGTCGTTGTCAAAATTCCCATGACCACCGATGGTTTAAGGGCCACGAAAAAACTGGCAGGTGAGGGTATAAAGACCAACGTAACCTTAGTGTTCTCTCCGCTTCAGGCATTACTGACAGCAAAGGCCGGAGCAAGCTATGTCAGCCCTTTTATAGGAAGACTCGATGATATCTCTCATGAAGGCATGAACCTGGTAGAAGATATTATTCAGATTTTCGACAATTACGCCTTTGACACAGAAATCATAGTAGCAAGCATTAGACATCCCATACATGTGCTGGATGCTGCAAAGATAGGTGCCGACATAGCAACTATTCCTTACAAAGTGATAGCACAGCTAGCCAGTCACCCTTTAACTGATATAGGCCTTGAAAAATTTTTAGCTGATTGGGAAAAAGTGCCGAAATAATGTTTAATGCCGGCAACACACCTTAAATGGTCAGTCTCAGGAATTCAACTGTTTGTGATTTGTGCACTCCTTGTCCTCTGCAGCTCAGGAGTGGGTAATGCAGGCAGTATATATTCCTTCGTGGATGAACGCGGTGCATGGCACTTCAGTAATGTGCCCACTGATCTGCGTTATGGTTCGGTAAGCCGATCCAGCCACATCTCCCCACATGTTCCAGGGAATTACTCTGAATTTGAGAAAACTATATCCGAGACAGCTACACGCCATGGCCTGGATCCTGACTTGATCAGGGCAATAATACAAATAGAGTCAGGATGGATTCCGGACGCCCGTTCCTCAAAGGGTGCCATTGGGCTCATGCAGTTGATGCCCGAGACATCCTCAAATCTGGCAGTGTCAAATTCCTTTGACCCCAAGGCAAACATCCTGGGCGGCACCAAGTACCTCAGCCGGTTGATTGAACGATTCAGAGGCAATTTGGTCCTGGCCCTGGCAGCTTATAACGCAGGGCCGGAAAAAGTCGAAAGATACAAAGGAATCCCGCCTTACCCTGAGACGAGGAGGTATGTGCGAAACGTCCTGAAACAATGGCAGGAATACAGATCTGACTAAAGCCTATCACCGGGTCCCTGTACCTTTCTGAAACATGAAGCGCCTTGATCTTACATTGAGCAACAGTCCTACGCCTATAAGCGTAGTAAACACCGAGGAGCCGCCATAGCTGATAAGTGGCAAAGGGATGCCTACCACAGGCACAAGTCCCATGACCATGCCTATATTTATCACTACCTGCCAGAAAAGCATGGCCGTTATCCCAAAGGCCAAAAAGGCCCCGAAGCGTTCCCTGGATTGTGATGCTATCAAAAATCCACGGTATAGCATAAGGAAAAATATTCCCAGTAGAATTACTGCTCCAAACCAACCCCATTCCTCAGCCCAGATAGAAAAGGCAAAATCAGTGTGGACCTCCGGTAGAAAATTGAGCTGGGCCTGGCTCCCTTTCATGTAACCTTTGCCCAGGATCTGTCCTGAACCAATGGCAATTTTCGATTGTGATATGTGATATCCTGCACCGAGTGGATCCCTCCCCGGGAAAATGAAGTCCATTATTCTATCCCTTTGATAGGGCTTAAGGAACTCCCATGCAACAGGAAAAGCGGCAATCGCTGAGCCCAACAGCAGCAGGAAGGACGTCCATTTGAGACGAGCCATATACACTAAAGAGGCAAAAATCAGCATCAGAAACAGCGCTGTCCCTAAATCCGGCTGGTGATAAATCAGAAAAATCGGAACAAGCATCAAAAGGAAGGGTCGCCATAAATCCGTTAGACCATACTGTGGTCTGTCGTCATGGTAAAAATAACTACTTAGAACAATAACCGTGGCAAGTTTGGCCAGTTCGGAGGGCTGAATATTCATAAATCCCAGAGAAAGCCAGCGCTGTGATCCACCTACAGTCTTACCTATAAAAACTACCAGTATAAGCATAAAAACCATAATCAAATAAATGTGTACAGAATAAACCGTAAGAAGACGATAATCAAAAAAGATTACCAGACTCAACATCAAAATGGTGCCTGCTATGTACCACTGAAGTTGTTTCCATTGGAAAGGATAGCCGGTAGCTGCACTGCCGCTGTTCAAGTTGACAAAACCTATAGCCATGAGCAGCAGAACAGCTAAAAAGAGCCACCAGTCAAAATGTTCCAGAAATCGCCTATCCAACATGGTCATCTATATTGTTTACACCTAAGTTGAGCAATTAGCTGTTAGCCATTAGCGTTTAGCTTTGAAAAATGGTTTGTAATAGCAAAATATCCTGTAATCATTAAGCTAATAGCTAACCGGGCTACCAACTTAAAGCGGGACAATTCGTAGGGTGGGCACTGCCCACCATCAATGAGCGATCTGCGTAGATTGGTGGGCAATGCCCACCCTACTGTAACTCCTTGAGATTACAAGGTGTCCCGCCTTAAGTTGGTAGCCAGCTAATAGCTAACCGCTAATAGCTCAATATTGTTAACATTGAAAGCAGTCTTGTGGGGCCCTAGTACAGGCAGAGGAGATTGAATTTGAAACCACGTCTCGAAAACCTTACGGGCAACAGGTGCTGCAACGGAGCCGCCATGTCCGGCATGTTCGCACAATACTGCTACCGCAAGCTCAGGCTTCTCTGCCGGAGCGTAGGCCACAAACCAGGCGTGATCTCTATGTTCCCAATCTAATTTTTTATCCTGCCGGCGTTTATCCTGTCCTATTACCTGCGCGGTACCGGTCTTGCCTGCCACATGGACATCAGGCAATTTGCATTGTTTTCCCGTACCCTTTTTATCCTCTACTACCCCCAGCAAGGCCCTCCTGATTATCCTTAGATTTGCTTCAGAAATCGGCAATTTATCCTTTGGATCACTCTCAAAGGATGTGACTATGTGGCCATCCGGTCCTGTCATCTTTTCCAGATAAACCGGACTATATAAGGTGCCGCCATTGGCTACGGCAGCGGTCAGACAAGCCATCTGCAGAGGAGTTACAAGAGTAAAACCCTGGCCTATGGCTGTGATGAGGGTCTCTCCTTCCTGCCACGGCTCATGATATCTTCCGAGCTTCCAGTCCAGCGTAGCAATAAGTCCTCTGCTCTCATTGGGAAGATCGATCCCTGTCTTTGATCCCAGCCCAAAGGCCTTGGCGTACTTTGCTATTTTCTCAATCCCCAGCTTAAGACCGACCTGATAGAAATAGATATCGCAGGACTCAACCAGGGCCTTATACAAATTGGTCCGGCCATGTCCACGCCAATCCCAACACCTGAAGACGCTTCTGCCCAAACGGAATCGACTCGTACATTTGAACGACGTGTTTTTTGTAACTATCCCCTCTTGTAAAGCCGCTGCAGCCATCACAATCTTGAAAGTCGAAGCAGGAGCATATCTGCCCTGGAGGGCCTTGTTTTGCAAAGGCCTTGAAACAGGATCATTCAATGCCTTCCATTCCTCATTATTAATGCCCGTGGCAAATGCATCCGGATCAAAAGCAGGACTGCTCACTAAGGCAAGTATCCGCCCGGTCTGAGGGTCCAGGGCAACAAGGGCTCCGACATATCCCTTCATGGCCTCCTCCGAGGCCTGTTGAAGATCCAAATCAATAGAAAGATACAGATCTTTTCCTGGAACAGGTGGTTTCTCATCTATCACTCTTACCAGGCGTCCTCCTGCATCCACTTCTAACCTGCGCCGGCCTTTTATCCCTGCCAGATCATTTTCAAACCTTTCCTCAACCCCGCATTTCCCCACCAGATCACCCAAACGCGCGCCTTTATAACGTTCTTTTACAATATCTTCCCGGCTGATTTCTCCGAGATAACCGAGCAAATGTGGGGCAATACTACCATAGGGATATTTCCTGGCAGGAGTCACCTCGATAAACACGCCCGGCAAGCTAAAAAGCCGGGACTCAATCCTGGAAAGGGTCTCCCATTCAGCCCCTCTCTTAATTACAATGGGTACGTATTTGGGTCCTTTATGCTCTGAACCGAGACGGGTCCGAATCCCGGCCTCCGTCTCCCCCAGCAAAGGAGAAAGTTTGGCCAGGAGGGCCTCCATGTCCCCTACATCCTCCCTGACAAGACATACATTGAAGCAAGGCTTTACCCCTGCCAAAAGACGGCCTGTCCTATCAAGAATTTTGCCCCGGGGCGGCTGAAGACGCACAGATCTTATTCGATTCCGCTCGGATTGTTCCCTGAAATGCTCTCCCTGTACAACCTGTAAGTGCCATAAACGGGCACAAAATGTAACCATGAACAGAAACATGATCAGAACGGCAACATCACATCTCTGTTTGTTTGCTTCCTGATCCAGCCGGTCAAAGCGCTTGACACGCCAGATTGTCTTAATCTTAAACTTCACTGTGTTCTTTCACTCCAAGCCTCATATCCTCACTGGAAATAACCGAATTTGCTTTATCAAAGACAAAAAACCAGAAAGGAGCGAAAACACCATTGAGCAGGGCCTGGGCAAACCCCCAAGGCCACAAGAGTTCGGCAGCACCACTGCCGATCAAAAGGACCGCCACGACCTCAATACTCAAAAACGAAATCAGCATTATCTGTTGCCATACCGCAGCACATACTATGTGGTTTAAGATATACCGAATCATCAAATATTCACCGGCATATGCCAGAGCATAAAGGCCGGCAGGCATGGCTGACATCTGCTCGCTGAGGATACCTAACCCCAATACAGCGAGGATGCCACCGGGTAAAGAGTGCTGAAGCCCGTACCAGGCTATAAGCGGCACCAAACCGTCCAGTCGGATTTGTCCGAGCTGAAACGGGAAGCCCAAAGCCGTTTCAATTAAAAGCAGAACGTACCCCAAAAAAATAACGACCAACGCTTTTTTCAATGGTGTGACTCCACGAAGGGCTGATTTGTAACAAGAACAACCACTTCTTCTACTCTTTTGAGATCAACAGCCGGCGTCACAGTGATCTCCTGGAAAAGATCAGAAATAGAACCTTCAGTTACAGAAGAGACCTTTCCTATAAGAAGTCCCTTTGGAAAAATCCGGTCAGTGCCGGATGTAATAATTCTATCCCCAACCTCAACATCCACCACTTTTTCCACATAGGCCAGGTAACATCGTCCCTCCCCCGCGCCTTTTATAATGCCCCTGGCTCGATTCCGCTGTATAAGCGCGGCTACCGCGCTGTTATAGTCAGACAACAATAAAACTTTGCTGAAATGGAAGGAAGTTTCCATTGTCTGGCCTACAATACCCGCTCCGGACATGACTACCATTCCCGGCTTTATCCCGTCTTTGCGACCCTGGTCCACAGTAATTGTGGCCAACCACGGGGCCAAATCTACTCCGACCACATTGGCCGTTATTACCGTAGCGCCGGCATCCTCTTTCATTCCCAATAACCTCTTATAGCGGGCATTGGCAATAAGGGCCTCACGGTACCGGCCAATTTCTTTCTGAAGTTGGACCACCTCTTGACGAAGGGCCTTGTTTTCTAACTCAACGTCCTGAAGGGCCAGGTATGATCGCCACAATTTTCCCCCCCATCTCGAGGGTCCGGAAAGGCCTTTTTGCAAATAGCCCGTTAAGTCCACAAAAAAGTATTTGACTGGAGATACAACGGCCGGTGAACCAAGGCGCAGGCCTACCACTACAAAGATCAAAAAAACCACAACGGCCAGGACTAAATATGCCGTCATGCGTTTTTTGGAATTTCCAGTGCGGAATGGCACAATCTATGCGACAGGGAAAATATAACCGGTTGAATTAATAATTAATGAATCATAACTTCTTTTAATATATCAAGATTGTCCAGGGCCATGCCGGAACCTAAAACCACGGAAGATAAAGGATCGTCGGCAATAATTATAGGAAGATCTGTTTCCTCTCTTAAGAGCTTATCCAAATTCTTCAGCAAGGCCACACCTCCTGTTAGAACAATTCCTTTATCGACAATGTCGGCAGCCAATTCAGGGGGGGTCTGCTCAAGTACGCTTTTTACCGTATCGACTATTGTGTCTATCTGTTCTGTTATAGCTGAACGTACTTCTGACGAATTAATCGTTATGGTCTTGGGCACCCCTGATACCAGATCTCTACCCTTTATCTCCATCTCCTTATAAGGTTCTTCAGGTATAACATCGCCCAGTGCTATCTTGATTTTTTCTGCCGAATGCTCACCGATAAGCAGATTAAATTTCCTCTTAATATACTGTAAAATAGCACTGTCCATCTTATCACCTGCTACACGAACAGATTTACTGTAGACGATCCCGGCTAAAGAAATGACAGCTACTTCGGTAGTACCTCCACCCATATCCACTATCATATTTGCAATCGGTTCAGTAATCGGCAACCCCGCACCAATAGCGGCTGCCATAGGCTCTTCAATCAGGTAAACTTCTCTTGCGCCTGCAGACTCGGCGGATTCCCGGACAGCTCGCTTCTCAACCTGCGTGATACCGGACGGCACACTTATGTTGATTCGAGGCCGAATCAGAGTCCGCCGATCGTGTATTTTCCGTATAAAATAACGCAGCATGGCCTCTGTAACTTCAAAATCAGCAATTACGCCATCCTTCATGGGTCGGATAGCCACAATATTTCCAGGCGTCCTCCCAAGCATATTTTTGGCGTCTCTACCCACGGCCACGACTCTGTTTGCCTTGGCATCCTTGCGCACTGCGACCACTGATGGTTCACGCAGGACTATGCCCTTACCCTTCACATATACCAGTGTATTCGCAGTTCCCAGATCGATGGCCAGATCGCTTGAGAGCCGCCCTAAAATAGAACTTAAAAACATAATTATTACCTTAAGTTAATAGTATGAGAATTTCCTATTTTGAACACAGATGAACATAGGTAACTATTCAGGTTGAAGGTTGAAGGATTTCAAGCATTTTGCAACGATCGAACAGAGATGAATCNNGTAGGGTGGGCATTGCCCACCAATCTACGCAGATCGCTCATTGATGGTGGGCAGTGCCCACCCTACGAATTGTCCCGCTTTAAGTTGGTAGCCGCCAACTCAAATGCCCGCAGTTTTGTGTGATCACGCATGATTTGTCCCTATTAACCTTCTACTTCAGTCTATTCACCTGAATAGTTAAGAACATAGTTTATCAAAATTTTCAAATTAATGAATAAAAATTGGCATCCTTCATTCACAGGTTTACACCTTTTTCGAAAAAGCGTGTATTATCGAATTGAATACCGATGTCGAAATTGGAAATTCGATATTTGAAATGTAAGTTCTCAATAAATCTGGACGAATCATATTTTGCGGGAATCCAGTAACCGTTACCCAGACTTAATTGAGAACTTACTTTGAAATCAGGTAACGCATCTACATCTTTGTATTTTTCCCAATTTCAAATTTCAAACTTCACTGCCAAAATACAAGATCAACAAAGTGCAAACTAAGTTGAGCGATTAGCTGTTAGCCATTAGCGTTTAGCTTTGGAAAATCAAGGCATTACGTTAATTAGAAATAACCCCCAACGGGTGAAAGTTTGTAATAGCAAAATATCCTGTAATCATTAAACTAACCGCTAAAGGCTAATCGCTCAATTTAAATGCAAACTACTTTTGACTTGTCGTGAAGAATGCCTAAAAAAATATTTTTTTAACCAGGATTGAACCCTACCAAAGGCATTTCAAGTTGGCAAGAAATGATAGCCGGATGAGCTTCTTACTAAACTCCAGACCCACAACTTATCTTGACATATACTTAGCATGTGGGTATGAATTTGGAGCTTGCTGGGTATTTACCCTAATAGAGTATCACTTTTTCCAAATTTTTCTTAGTATATTGAAATTTTTGGATAAATTGTCTCCTTTGTTGTTCACAGTCCTGGCACACGCATGTATTTAAATTAAAAATAATCTATTTGTTAACAGCTTTGGCATAATATCGCCCGGATAATTTGGGAGTAGGGAGCTAATTAATATGAAAAGGACCTTTCAGCCGAGCAATTTAAAAAGAAAGAGGACCCATGGATTTCGTAAACGTATGAGTACAAAAGCAGGCCGTAGAGTACTGAGCAGGCGCAGAGCAAAAGGGAGACAAAGCCTATCAGCATAAAGGTTATTGTGGAGAAAGCCTTCTGGACGTAAAACAAAAATGCCTTACAATAAAATGAGGCACTCCTTACACACCCAATCTCTCTCAAAAAAAGAGAGATTGACAGGCGCGGAAAATTTTATCAGGGTTTATCAAAAGGGGAAACGAATAAAGCTGCCCGGCCTTACTATTATAATTACAAGGAATTATTTGTCCTACTGTAGAATCGGTATCAGTGCCGGCAGAAAAATTGGTGGAGCTACCAAGAGAAACAGAGCCAAAAGGCTGATCAGGGAGTTATTCCGCACGAATAAGCGGATTTTTCCTGCTGGGCATGATCTGGTTTTTGTGCCATACAGGAAATTTTTCCACCTTGATTGGAATGAACTCAAGAGCAATCTTGTCAAGGCATTTGATGCCTCGAACAGGTGTGAATAATTGAATACTAAGACCATATTGAGCAAATCCATCATTTTTTTCATTAGGATATACAGACTATTGCTTTCCCCTATTTTACCAAGGTCTTGCCGTTTCTATCCGAGCTGCTCTCGATACGCTGAGGAGGCCATAGTTAAACACGGTCCTATTACGGGTATTGTGTTGGCTGCCAAACGACTCCTAAGGTGTCATCCCTGGACTCCGGGCGGATACGACCCTGTTCCCTGATTGCCGGTTTACGTTAAGAAGGCCCCTCACAGCAAAAAATAGTTGCTTGATTAGCCGTTTGCAAAACTCCAACGGAAAACCGGAGATGGAGTTTAGAAAACGGCTCTGATTATTAAGGTTTACTACATATGGATTCACGTACATTATTAGCGTTAGTTTTGTCTATAGCAGTATTGATCGTATTTCAATTCTTCTTTGGTGGCGATGTATCACAACCACCTCGTAAAGAAACCAGTGTTGGGAATGTCCCTGCCACAGATGTCAGTGAGCAAACCTCGGACCATGAATACGGGAAACGCATTCGCACTGATGGGGGCGCCGATGTTTCTTCCCTAAGCGGTATAAGAAGTCCTGATATTCCAGTTGACACAAAGGCACCCCTTCGCAAGGCAAGAGACATCACCGTGGAAACGGATCTTTATCAGCTCGTTTTCTCAGAAAGAGGGGGCACAGTTAAAAAATACCTCTTAAAGCAATACCTGACAACGCTTTCAGATGACGCCCTTCCTGTGAATTTGATCGATGTCTCTCCCCCGCATCTACCCCTTGGGCTTCAAATGGAATCTCAGCCGCCGGTAGACCTGTCTTCCCAATTCTTTGAGCCGGATAAGGAAAGCCTGAAGCTGACCCAGGCCGGAGAGGAAGCGCAACTGAAGTTTACCTGCAATATGTCCAATGGCATTAAAATCACAAGGGAATACACATTCCACCAGGGAAGTTACTGGATAGATCTGTCTGTTTATTTATCAGGGGCGGGAACCATTCCCGGGTCGTTATGCTTGTACAATAAGCCCGGCGAGAATACAAACAGGTTTACATTTGCAGGTCCTGCTTACTATAGCAACGATTCGTTGCGAGAAGTAAAACTGGACGACATCGGGGAAAAACATACGTACACAGGTCCGGTTGACTGGATCGGTTACGGTGACAACTATTTCATTACAGCTTTGATCCCGATTGTCAGCGAAGGCCCCTGGAATGTATTGATTGAGAAAAAAGAGGCTGACGGTCTGACTGAGAGCCGACTGACTGCACTCAAGCCGTCTTCTGAGGGCGCAGGGCAAGGAGTTGAGGTCTTAAATCTGGGAATATATTTCGGACCAAAAGATATCGACCGCCTGAACGCCTTGGGGCACAATCTTTCTAAGACCATAAATTTTGGTTGGTTTGATCCAATTGCCAAGCCCCTTTTGTACTTCCTTAAATTCCTTTATCGATATATTCACAATTATGGCCTGGCCATAATTATTGTTACCATACTGATCAAGATTGCCTTCTGGCCCTTGGCGCAAAAAAGTGCAAAGTCCATGAAGACCATGCAAAAGCTGCAGCCAAAAATGGCTAAGCTTAAGGAAAAGTACGGGAAAGATAAAGAGAGAATGAACAAGGAGCTCATGCAGCTCTATAAAACCTACAAGGTGAATCCTATGGGCGGCTGTCTGCCCATGCTGCTGCAGATTCCGGTATTTTTTGCCTTATACAAGGTATTACTTCAATCAATAGAGCTGCGTCATGCCCCGTTCATGCTGTGGATAAACGACCTTTCAGCTCCTGACCGTCTAATGATACCCGGAGTAAACATTCCTTACCTCGGAGGCATACCGGTACTTACCTTGCTCATGGGGCTTTCCATGTTTTTACAGCAGAAGTTAAGCCCTTCTTCCCTTGACCCCACCCAGGCCCGCATGATGCAATTTCTCCCCGTGATATTTACCTGTATGTTTATAAACTTCCCATCGGGATTGGTGCTCTACTGGTTGATTAACAACGTGCTTACTATCGCACAACAACATTATGTGAACAAATTCACCGACTAAGGAACGTACAATAAATAACTTGAACAAATTAACGTCTTTTTTGCCGTCTTCTTCGTTGCTCGTCGATCACATAACCCGTTATGCTNNAATTTTTGTTCAACTTATTTATCTCCCGTTCCTAATCTCCATGCCCGCAGGCGGGCACAACGAGACGTGAGAATCTAAGACTTTCATATAAATACTAAGTGGAATAAAAAATAATGACAGGTAACAAATCTTCTGCACTGACACAAGGATCGAAAGAATTTGACGGCAAAACCTTAGACTATGCCATAGAAGCTGCATGCAAATATTTTAAGGCAAAGCCTGACGATCTTGAAATCAATATACTTACCCGGGGGTCCACAGGCATCTTCGGACTGGGAGGACGCAAGGCCAAGATACAGGCTGTGCTTAAAGAGCTCACTCTTCCGGTTACAGGAAAAAAACCCGAAGAAGAAAACGCGCCGATAGAGGCTGAAGCCAATCGTGTCACACCCGAAATACCTGAATCCGAAGAGGATGTGATCGAACCCGGCAAAGAGGCTCCGGAAGATCGGGATAAACACATCTCTCTGGCCATGGAGATCACCGAGGAACTTTTGAATATGGCCGGTCTTGCGGGACAGGTAGAGATCAAGGCCGACGAAGAAGGACCGTATCTGGACATATCCGGGGAAGATCTTTCTCTGATCATAGGGAAAGAAGGCCAAAATCTTAATGCACTGGAATATATTGTTAACCGTATTTTGCGACACAGGGTCGAAAGCCATGCCGGGGTTAAGCTGGAAGCACAGGGCTATCGGGAAAAAAGGGAGAAGAGTATCTCTCTTCTTGCGCACCGTATGGCAAAAAAGGCCCAAAAAACCGGACGTGCGGTAACACTTCAGCCATTGGGGGCAAGGGAGCGTAGACTGGTCCACTTGACCCTCAAAAACGTTAAGGGCATACGCACCCACAGTGTAGGCGAAGGAATCATGCGCAAGGTCGTGATCAACCCCGCCAGGTCCAGGCAACGCAATACAAAAAAGTATGGATAGGTAGATAGGTAGAAGGTAGAAGGCTGAAGACTAATAGGAACGAAATCCAGAGCATTCGAGCGTTACGAGTTGATTGATATTCTCCAGCCTTCTACCTTCTACCTTCTACCTAAATACCTATTTATGCCTGACATATATAGAGAGGACGACACAATAGCTGCCCTGGCCACTCCCTCAGGACCAGGCGGGATAGGGATAGTTCGAGTAAGCGGTCCTCTTTCAGCACAACTTTTCAGATCCGTATTCCGGCCGGCAAAGCCGATTGAAGTAATACAATCCCATCGACTCTACTACGGCTGGGCCTGCGATCCACAGAACGATACCGTTATGGACGAGGTTCTGGCCGTGCTGATGAAGGCCCCTCACAGCTACACAAAAGAAGACGTCCTGGAAATCCAATGTCACAGCGGTCCTGCAATCTTACGTCGTGTTCTTGAGACACTGATCGGACAGGGTGCACGCCTGGCAGATCCGGGCGAATTCACAAAAAGGGCTTTTCTAAACGGAAGAATTGACCTTACCCAGGCAGAGGCCGTGCTCGACCTATCTCTATCTTGCGGGGACACCGCAGGGCAACTTGCGGTCAAACAATTGCAGGGATGTCTATCCAAAGGGATTAAAGAAATTCGTGATATTATCAAAGAATCTATAGCCACCCTTGAAGTCGCCATAGACTACCCGGATGAAGATGTAGAAATTATCACAGAGACCCAGCTCAGAGAACTTCTGATAACCGGTGCTCAAGATCCCCTTAATGCCATGATCGATGCATTCGACAGGGGAAAGATCTACAAAGAAGGCGCAGAAGTCCTGATTGTCGGAAGGCCGAATGTCGGGAAATCCAGCCTGCTTAACGCCTTGGCGTGTGAGGACAGAGCCATTGTAACCTCCATCCCCGGAACCACCAGGGATACTATAGAGGCAGTTCTTAACATCAAAGGGATATTGGTTAGATTGATTGATACGGCCGGCATTCGGCCGGACCCTGATCCAATAGAGACAATTGGTATTGAAAAAGTTCGAAAAAAGGCAAAACTCGCGCAGGCTGCTCTCTGGATGCTGGATCTGAGCGAGCCCATATGCCCGGAAGATTTCGGGGCGCTGAAAACACTGGATGCCCTTACAAAGCGAAGAAAGATCCTCATAGTATTTAACAAAATAGACAAGGTTCATTCCTGGAAATCCGTAGCGGGGAAGCAGGCAAGCAAGATCTTCAGCCGGATGCAAGAGATGACCGGCAGCTTTTGGGTAGGGACCTCTGCAATTACAGGAGAAGGGCTTGAGAACTTGTCAAGGCTTCTGATAAATAAATTATTGGATGAAGCGCCGGCAGAGCCTCCGGATATAGTTCCTAATCTAAGGCAAAAAGAGGCCCTTGAGACGGCCTGCAAGGCTGTAAACAGGGCAATTGACAGCATCTCTCAGGGCATCAGTCCTGATCTGGTTTCTATTGACTTAAGAGACGCAATGAATGTCCTGGGAGAAATCACAGGAGATAGCATTACTGACGAAGTGCTGGATCACATCTTTAGCCATTTCTGCCTTGGCAAATAGGTGAGCGTTCACAGGGCACCGCA
>DFBQ01000178.1:13731-15166 GCA_002367355.1 Deltaproteobacteria bacterium UBA3076
TAAACGCTTACAGTTCGGTGGGTTGCAGTAAAACGGGGCGTTGTAATCCAGTAAACGGTTACAATAGATTTTACTTATTAGTTGTAGGGGGTTTGCCGGCAATTTGTGCCCGTACGACCTTGACCTTTACCTTGTCTGCTACTTCTAAGGTAACTACGTCATCTGTAAGGCCTGTGACTTTGCCTATCAACCCGCCTGTGGTTATTACTTCATCCCCACGATTCAAGGAATCCAGAAAGTTCCTGTGATCCTTTGCCCTTTTCTGCTGCGGTCTGATCAAAAGAAAATAAAAAATAGCGAAAATAATGATCAGGGGCAGAAAGGCCGTGAGTGGGTTTCCCCCTTCACTTCCAGAGGGGGGGCCCATGGCATAAGCTATTGACGGTATCATCATCCGGTAATCTCCCTTTTTGAATAAAACTGTTCTTGGAAGGCCTCAAACCTGTCTTTCTCTATGGCCTCCCGCATCTCTTCCATGAGATGCAAAAAATAATGCAAGTTGTGTATGGTATTAAGCCTATGGGCCAACAACTCCTTTGCGATAAAAAGGTGCCTCAAATAGGCACGGGAGTGATTCCTGCAGGTATAACACGTGCAGGAAGGGTCTATTGGCCTCGGATCCCTGGCAAAATGAGAATTCTTTATAACAATGTGTCCGAAGGAAGTAAAGAGCATCCCGTTCCTGGCGTTCCTGGTAGGCATCACGCAGTCGAACATATCAACCCCTCTTGCCACTCCCTCAACCAGGTCTTCCGGGTTACCAACCCCCATTACATAGACAGGATACCTGTCCGGGATTAAGGGCCTTGTAATATCGATCATCTCAAACATAAGTTTTTTTGGCTCACCGACACTGAGTCCACCGATGGCATATCCATCAAAACCAAATTCAAGGAGATCTAATGCACTTCGTTGTCTCCACGCAGGGTCCATCCCTCCCTGTACAATAGAGAATAGCAAAAGATCCCGCCTTGTTCTCGCCTCCAAGGACCTCTTGGCCCATCGTGTGGTCAGTTCAGTAGCATTCTTTACATCTTTCTCACTGGCCGGGTAAGGGATGCAGGAGTCGAGGCACATCATTATATCTGAACCCAGGGCCTCCTGGATCTCTATAACAAGCTCCGGCGTGAGTTTGTGAAAAGACCCGTCTATATGGGAGCGAAATGTAAGACCTTCTTCCTCTACCTTTCCGAGTGCTGCAAGACTGTAGACCTGAAAACCTCCGCTATCTGTCAGAATAGGACGGTCCCACCCCATGAACCGGTGCAGGCCGCCGAGTTCCCTTATGATCTCATAACCAGGACGCAGATACAGATGATAGGCATTGCTTAAAATTATCTGGGCCCCAAATTCCTTGAGGTCTTCAGGTGTCAATGCCTTTACAGTAGCCTGGGTCCCAACCGGCATAAATGCGGGCGTCTCCACCACCCCATGC
>DFBQ01000019.1:0-12068 GCA_002367355.1 Deltaproteobacteria bacterium UBA3076
GTATTTCCTGATCTTTCATTTTATTATGGGAAAGAGGCATCAGGCCAAAAAATCAATGGATCGCTGGACATGGCCGATTACCTGCTGGAAAAGGCTCGAATTGCCGCAGTACCTGGCGTTGCCTTTGGAGACGACCGCTTTATGCGATTTTCCTATGCTACAGACCTGAGCATAATCCGGGAGGGGATGGACAGGCTGGAGGCGGCGTTAGGCGAGCTTGCCTCAGAATAGTTCGGAAATAGCCGTTTTTACTCCTTGGTAAAAAAACATGATAAGAAATCCCAAATTGTAACCGTTCGTAGTATACTCCATGAATCAGCCGGACTGGTCTGAACATATCTTCAGGATCAAGGGTCTCCCCCTGGAAGTCCTCAAGTTCCATGCCGGTTACGTCACCTCGGCCCCGGTGGAGCTACCGCCCTTTGTCGGGGGCGTATTCCGGGGCCTCTTCGGCCGGGTGCTCAAAGAGCGCCATTGTCCCTTTCCTGAGGAAGTCTGCCCTGGAGAGGCCTGTCCCCGTCAGGAGGACTGCCTGTACAGCTTTCTCTTCGAGACTCCGCTTACTGCCGCGATGCGGGAGGCCCTTCCACCATCTTACCATTGGGCCCGCGCTCAGGCCTGGCCCCACCCGATCATCATTAACCCCCGGAATAGCGGTGGCCGGCTCATAGCCGGGGCGCGAATCGATCTTGAGATCACACTCATGGGCAGGGCCATTGCCCGCCTGGTCGAGATACTGGCGGCCTTTCAGGCGTGCTCCGGCCGGAGCATCGGTCAGGAGGGAGCCTCACCCTCGCCGATTGCCTTTGTGAAAGCCAAACCCCTTGCGTATCGTCCTCCTGCCGTGCCTCATTCAAGCCATGTATGGCGTATTGCCTGGAAGACCCCGCTCCAGATCCCCTTCAGGCCGGATCGTTCCACTATCTCATTTGAGAGACTTCTCTCCTCCATGATCAGCAAAACCAGAATGTGCTGCTACTACCACCAGGGCCAGGCCCTTGATGTGGACTACTATGCTCTCAGAGACAAGGCCCAGTCCGTAGTAATCGAGCACGAGGAACTTCGCCAGGTCAAGGCCTTTTATCGCTCCTCCAGGCATGGAGAGAGCGTAAACCTCTCCGGCCTTGTCGGCTCGGTGACATGCCGCAGCTCCGGTACTATTGCGCCGTTTGTTCCATTCCTCCAGTTTGCCTCTGCCTGTCATTGCGGGAAAAAAGGCATCTACGGCATGGGAGAAATGACAATCGAGGATATGGACCCGACGCCCCCTGTTCGGCGTATCGACACCGCGTCCGTCCATTTTTCCAAACCCTGCTTTCCGCGCTGTCTGCCCTCTGATCAACTCGTGCTCATGATCGATTCCTTGCCCCGTGCCTGGGAGTTGATCCGCAAAAAAGGAGCAAGGGGCGGTATCGACCAGGTCGCGGTGGACGACTTTGCCCTCAAGGCGGATCAACACCTGTCACACCTCAAGGGCCTTCTGGCCGGACATCGCTACTGTCCAGAGGCCCAGGTCATTTTCGATATTCCCAAAAACGTACAGGAAACCAGAGAAATCCGGCTCCTTACAGTGGCTGACAAGGTCGTGCAGCAGGCTTTTCGCCTTGCTCTGGAGCCCACTATTGACGCCAGGTTCCACGACTTCAGCTATGGCTACCGTCCCGGACGGGGCATACGTCGGGCCATCCACCGGCTCAGGCACGAGCTCAGCCTTCATGGGCCTTACGCTGTCTCAGCGGATATTGACGACTTTTTCGATACTCTCGACCATCCGACTCTGCTGGAAATCGCACGGAGTGCCGGAATGGAAGACGAGGTGCTGCGGATCCTGGAGATGTGGATCAGTGTCGGAGGCATCGCACGCCGGACCTACTGGAAGGACCACACCGGGGGGATTTCCCAGGGATCTGTTGTCTCACCCCTCCTGGCAAACATGTACCTGCATCCTTTTGACCAATTCACTGTCGATGGGGGCATGACCATCGTCCGCTATGCAGACGACTGGGTGGCTGTGACTCAAACTATTGCGGCATGTGAGGAAATCCTGGCAAGGACCAGGGCATATCTCGGGCAGGCCCTTCATATGACCATCAATCCTCCGTCGCCGCCCTTACACTTTCAGGAGCATGGGGTGGAGTTTCTGGGCACCTGGATCCGGGGTGACTGGATTGCCATGGCCCCGGCAAAACTCGCCAAGAAGCGGGCCTTTCTGAAAAAACTCGTCCAGGGAAACGCCCCTTTGGAAGAAAAGCTACATATCCTTCGCGACAAAGTAGGGCACTGGCGACGCTACTACAGGAACTTACTCTCTCCGGCCCCGGCAGAGGAGATGGACTTTCTCTTGATCGAGACTCTGAAGCAGCTTGTTACCAACGCAGACAAGGCAGAGCACAAGGCCATCACACCATTACCACTGTTCCGGGACCACAATCAGGGCGAGCTCTTGCGTATCCAAAAGGCCATCCTTTCAGCCCCCCTGATTCAAGCACCACCAGCGGTTACGCCGGTCACGGCCAAGACCGCTGTCAAGCGGGTCCGCCGCTCCACCAAGCGGGCACTGGACCTGCAGGGTGAGATTGTTATTGACCGGCCCGGCGTCGTACTCGGCAAGACCCAGAAAAAGATCACCCTACGCTTCAAGGGCGAGAAGATACACGAGGCCCCTATCCGCGGCGTAAGGCAGATCCTTATCATGTCGCGGGGCGTCTCGGTCTCCTCGGACCTGATCCGCCTGGCTGCGCAACGCAGCATAGCCATTGATTATATTGACTATAACGGAAGGCCCTATGCCAGGCTGACCACGCCGAGCTTTCCAAGGCAGGAGACAGGCCGTTGCCAGCTCGCAGCATACACCAACGGCCGCGGCGCCCGTTTGATACGAAAGCTCGTGCTCGGCAAGGTCAACAATCAGTTCGCACTTCTCAAATACTTCAACAAGTATCGCAAGAACCAGGAGGCATTCTCCCAGGCTTTCGCAACGGCGGCCACCCGTATAGAATCGATTATCAAGACCATGAAATCCGAACCCATAAGCGAGCTCAATGCCGAGCAGGCCCGAAGCGCGGCATGGGAAAGCCAGGCCGCAATCAGCTACTGGCAGGTGATCCGTCAGATGAGCATAGGGTTTGAAGGCCGGGAGCGCAAAGGGGCCCAGGACAGGGTCAACGTCATGCTCAACTATGGCTACGGCATACTCTACGGCCGACTCTGGTGGGGAATCACCCTGGCCGGCCTGCACCCGACTATCAGCTACCTTCACCAGGGCCGCCGGGACGACCCGACGCTGGTCTATGACCTTATCGAGGAGTTCAGGGCGCCGGTGGTGGATCGCACAGTCTTTGCACTGTGCTCCAAGAAGGCCCCAATCAATGTCAGCGACCACGGCATCCTCGACAAGGATTCACGCCTTCGTCTGAGCGAGGCTGTGCTCAAAAGGCTGCATACAGTAGTGGATTTCCGCGGCCAAGAGAAGACCCTCATGGGCATAATTGTCCACCAGGCCAGGGCCGTTGCCCGGTTCCTGAGACGAGAGGCCGGGGATTATGTCCCGTTCAGCGCCAAGTGGTAGGCAGTGCCTGAACGAAAAGGCCATTCAGACACAATTTTGAATTCTTAATTTTGAATTTTGAATTTAAAAAAGGAAGTAACCTTGATATGTTAATGGTCCATGACCTAAATTGAGAAAACAAAATTTGGGGTTTCCGTTCAGGCACTAAGTATGCAGTAAAAGGGCCTGGGAGGCAGCAATATCATTTGCGAATTTTGCAGGCGGGCAGGTATTCATTGAGATCATACTGATATTAAACGGATTTCCCCCAAATATGCTCACAGCTTTTCGCCTTGGACATTTTCGCAAATTAATCAGTAGGGTTGTTGTGATAGGTTTCTTGCCTTTTTCAGACCTTCTGATGATCTTCACTATGGCATTAGTGCTTGACGCGAGCTATTGATTCAATATAATCTAACAATGATAGTAATTGTCCTGATGGGAAATGATGTATTGTAGGACATGTTGTAACTTGCGGAATATCTTGAGGAAATAATACGACTTAATCGAACATGAAGTTTGAACGAGTAAGAAAAAAGCAAAAGTCTTATGGGAGTTGTACTAGACATGATCGGTGTTTGAAGCAGCAGCCGAAAAGACGACGGGATGGTCGCGCAAGCGAGTTTTTCGCAAATGGCCATAAATGACAAGCTTGCAGCTGATTTGCGAAACTATTTTTTTCTGTTTTTGATTGAAATAACAGATTGTTATTGATCAAATTTGGTTTTTAAAGTGTTTTTGGTGCAAGTTAAAATGTGGGATTTGCGTATTTTAAGGCAGAGGAGCCTTTCACTTAATATGACAGTGATATGATAAGGAAAATATATAAACCAAGGAATATTTGGGTGAGCGGGGAGGTGAAAATGGCTGAAATATCAAGAGGATGAACAATGCCTTGTATTGAGTAAGGATTGAAACATTGGAAACTTTGGGGATTTCAGGCGATATATTGGATGAACAATGCCTTGTATTGAGTAAGGATTGAAACATTGGGTTAACGATGCTATTGGGCGGCCATTTTGATGAACAATGCCTTGTATTGAGTAAGGATTGAAACAAACCCCTTCGCTGGAATTTTTCCAGCGATTTTTCGATTGTCAAGTTGAACAATGCTGTGTTAAAGAATAGTTTCATCTTCGTGCGCTTCGTGGTAAAATAACATGATCAGAAACAACCAAATTATGACCATTCAAGGTATAGTTTGCTGGACGTTACATGCTTATCCCCAAGCCAGATGAGATTATCGTTATCATTGCCTACGACATCTCCTCGAATCGTCGTCGGCAGAAAGTAGCCGACATCCTGACGGATCATGGCCAACGAGTGAATAAGAGCGTCTTTGAATGTGCGATTACGCAACGGGAATTTGAGACTATCAAGGCGCAGCTCAGGCCGCTGTCTATTGGACACAAGGACCGGATCGTCTATTACCGGCTATGCCACCGCTGCTACAGCCGCCGCGAGGAAACCAAAAAATTGCCGCCGGCAGGGAAGGTTCGCATTTTCCGTTAATGAGATCCGCTTTCCGATCCAACATTTGGCCTTGCTGAGGCCAGGAGTCCCTGCCAGTCACTGACAAAAAATGGTGTGATTCAAAGAAAGGAATTAACAGGATCAACTCAACTATCTACAAAAACAGATGTGTCTTCAATTTTTGGTCATCAAGTATAAATGCTTTAGGGAACAAGAGAAATGGGCGGAAGGAAAGGACATTAGCGGGAGGAGGCTTGACATTTAGGAATGCCAGTGAGGTTCAGGCCATGGATGAGAGCCATGTATTGGAGTTGCGAGTTTCAATTTGAGGTCGGAAACTGAACTGAGGTGTAAATGACAATTTTCAGACCGTCGTCCATTAAATTGCAAATACGAACGCTCACACATCTGTGGACTGGGGGTGTAAAGTCAGGACGTATGGACCACCACATTCACGAAACCGGCATCCTACTGCTTTCTGGGATCTGTCGGCAAGGTGGGTGCCTTAGCGCCCTTAATGACAGGTAACGGCTTTCGCATTCCTTGCTTTCCCCTATTACGCACCCACCACTCGAAATTCTTTCCTTCTTCTCCTGAAGGATTTGGCGGATAGCAGACCTTCAAATTTCCAGTGGCGGCTGGGTCACCGATCATTTCCAAAATCGCTCCCCATTCATTGCCATAGTGACTTCGGACATCTTTCTGGAACTTATTTCTATAGTAGGCCACGTCATGCTCGGAGGGCTCACTGGCATCCTGGCAGAACTGCATGGAGTGAAATCCGTCTCTTCCAAAGTTCTCTGCAATGTTTCCAAGGTTACTGTCTGTCTGTTGATGAAAGAACCTAGTGTCAAAAAGGGCACTCTTGCCGTACCTTGTCTTTCGGTCAACAAACAGAAGGTTGGCCAATTCCACCTTGATCCTTCCCATCCCAAGGGGTTTTCCCATGCCGATCTGATGTCTAAAAGCATTATTCGGCTTGAGAGCATAGAGAAGCATACCAAGCTCAAACTCCATCAGATTGAAGAAATCAATGGAAAAGACAAATTCCTCGCCTTCTTTCACTGGCCTGATCTTGTTTAACTGCAGGTGATGTTTTTTGATGTAGGTATTGTTCGGTGCATAAGAAGACTTTGGGTTGTTGTTGTGCCAGTAAAATTTCCGGCCGTTCGGCCGTATAGAACCGCAAGGATGCAGATTTTTTTTGCTAACCATTTTTGTCCTGTCATTACAGTCATGGAAATAGAATTCAGGACATGGGAGTTTGGGAGATGCAAGGATCATGAGTGTTTCTTCATTAAGAAGGATGGAATCCGCTTCCTCGTCCGGCGACAGCAAGAGGATACCTGGAGAAAAAAACAGACGACCCGCCAAAGCGAGACCTCCTTGCTGATCCTTTCCTTTCTTAGGTTCAACAAACCCCATAAGCGCACAGACCGGGGTGAGTTTCAATTCTTCCGGTTTTTCGGCATGCTGGTTGATCAGGCTCGGCGGAAGCAGATAGCCCTTCTCGTCAATCGCAGTGAAATAGCCGGGCGCATGGTTATCCTTTTGAGTGTTACCGCAGAAATCGCGCCAACAAGCGGAAAAAGATATTTTGTCACAGTGTCCCGCCGCATTCTTGCGATAGTAAATCAGATCTCCTTCCCTCAGCCTGACAGGAGTGTCTGCACTGCCATGTCGGCCCTGCGGACTGAACGGAAAGCGCTTGTCACGCTCAAAGGCTTCTTCGGCAAGAAAGTGAAAACTTTTCCATGCCTCTATTGTTACGGGAATAAGGTATTTCTCCTTATTCTTTTCTCTATGGGTAGGATACTTGATGAAAATTTCATGCTTCTTGGTGGTTGGAATGTCTTTATCACGGTCGCAGCCGACCACACCGAAATGTTTTATTATGCCGCGCACATATTCACTCTTTTCATCTTTGCCCAACGTGGAGTAACGCTCTTCTGACAACAAACCGTCACTGCCGGATCGCAACCAGGGATTTTTATATGGTTTGTCTGCTGGACGTATATCAGTATTCCTGATGTAGTAATGTAGCGGTTTGACCGAAAAATCCCGAAGAGAAGAGTCTGCCAGAGTACCACTTGCATTGAATTCGCCTGCTCCCTTGTCAAAACTGTAGCGGCCAAGATAGACATAATTTTTCTTGGGAAGCTCCTCAACGAAGTATCTATCTCCTTTCTTGCGGAGAATTCCTATGAGTGAAAGGGCTTCTCTGTCCTGAATTTCCCTTCTCCTCGTATAGACTTTTTCCTCCAGGACGCGCAGGGCTGAGTTGCTTGCTGCCTCCATGACCGATGAAAGCATCCCCTTGATGCTGCTGGCCGGTATGGCTCGCTTGCCGTGAAGCTCAAAGGGGGCAAGCTCGGCTGGTTTGTCGTCCTTGGCCTCCTTTTTCTTTCCGGCCCCTATAAAGAGGTCTGTTTCCGTTGTCATCCGGCAGACCACCCGGCCTGAAAGGGTGCCTTCTCTGAACCTGTCTTGAAAGTGGGAGTTGTCAGTCAGGAATGGACGGACTGCTTTATCACACACCTTGGCAGCCGGTACAAAATGGTAGGGATTGACAAACTCTTTATTGCCCGGCGCCTGATTGCCGGACCTCTGATTGACTGAGGGCTTGGTTGATGCCTTTGCCTTCTCACGCCTTGGTCTTGCACGATCAACTTTAAGTCTTTGCCCCTTAAAGTCTGAACCGTTTAACGCCTTGATAATGGAGGGAAGACCCTGATCAGATATTAATTCCACAAAGCCGAATCCCTTCGGCTTGTTTGTATTCCAATCCTTGATCAGCTTTACTAATTTCACCTTGCCGTAAGGCTCAAACAATTCCCTGACTTCATCTTCCGTGGCAGTTCCGGGCAGTCCTTTGACATATAAATTGATAATCATTTTTTGACCTCCAACGCCCTAACTGCAAGCCTGCTGTAACGCACCAGATCTACAGTGCCGTCCGGGCCGGTGAATTCTTCAACTTCAAGAAAGACACGCTTTTCTTTAAGGTCATCCGGAAAATCGGTTGGATACATGATAATCTGGGGTATCCTTTTGGTGTACCAGCCGTCTTTGTTCAGGTCCTGCCTGGTTTTTGCGGCCAGAGATTTGCCCCACAGCGGGTATTTCCTGAGAATTTTCTTTTCCTGAAGCTCTGAAGCAGAGACACTAGAAAACCCTTTTTTTTTGAGCATATCAATGGCTAAAGGCGTCCAGGAGTAATCCTTGCACATGAAACGAAAAACAAATTTCCGGCTGTTGACATTTCGTATCCAGAGTTCCCATCCCTGGGAAAAGGCGCGGTACTGTTCCAGAAAGCCGAGATGAAGATCAACGTCCCGGTCAAATTTTTCCAGGCGGCATTCGGAGAACGTCTGCCGGAGATGAAAGGCATCTTCTGAAACCTTCCCGCAGCCTGTTGCTTCCAGGAACCTTTTGGGGGTATCAGCATCTATGGACCACAGGCCGCTGATAATGTAAAAGGTATCATGCGCCATAAGTCGCCTCCTTGAATTCGTCTATTGTTTTGCGAAATTCCCCGACCATTTCTTCAAGAACAGGCTTGATCCCGTGCCCCAGCAATTCGTTTATCCGGCATTCGTATATTTTCCCTCTGGCAGCCAGAGAGACCTTTTGATCAGGATCAAACCTTCCGACTGCCTGCCCATAGCCCTTGCGGGTCCCGAATCCCATATGTAGATCTGCCTGGACAAGATCCTTAAAGACCAGGGCCATGAGGCCTATCTGCCACTTCCTGAAATCTTCCATGACGACGCAGCAATCCTTAAATGTAACATCGTGGCAGGCCCACGCATCGAATTTGGCGCTGTCTTTGCCGCCGCCGGCAAACCTATCTATGGCAATAAAGTGCTGAAGAATCCTGTTATGGTCCCTGCTCTCTCCGTTTTCCTCGTTTTCTACTTTTTCCAGGTAAACACCCGGAAGAAAACGCACGCGCCCAGCCCGCAGGGTTGAGCCGAAGAGCTGACAGCCAAGACAGAAGAAGTGTTCACTTTCAATGTCATCAGCCGACGGCTGGTTCCGTCCCTTCTTTACTTTCGGAGCATTGATTTGGCTGATGCAGGACTTCAGGGAAGACCCGGACTCGGCTTTATCGCAAGAGGAATCACACGCTCCCTTGGGATTGAGTGTCCGGAGAATCTGCTCGCAACGGCTGCGGAATACGCCCTTGATAGTCGTGGGAGGCAGCCATGGCTTATCTTTGTGGTCAAGCACTGCTGCATGGTCACTCCCGACCAGGGCCGCCTCCAGAGGATCGTTCACAAGAAAGAGCTCTGGAAAACGGATATCAAATGGGACCATTAGACGACAGCCATGATAGTTGTCACCCAGAGAATCAAGGCAACTCAGAAAATCCATAGCCCCGCAGACGACCTCATCCTTAAGGTTAACAGGCTCTCCATCTCCATCACAGCCCAAAAGATAATCGCGGACTCCCTTTACAGTCGAAAGATCAAAGGAGTGTCTTGAACAGTCAATGGCCACCCGGCCGAATCCCGCCCCTTTCCTGCCGCCAAGAGATATAAAACCGCGATTAATCTCTGCCAGGATCTGTTCGACTGCTGCTTTTTCATGTTCCTGCGGGTTTTCTATTTCTATGCGAAAAGGCGCAAAAGCATCGGGCATCAGGGCTTCCATGTCGTGTTTCTTGTGCAGGGCCGCTGTCCGGAAACGCCTTTCAATGGCCACCCCGTGCCTGATGCGACTCTCAGCCTCTTTGAATACCCCTCCGGTGATTCGCAGCCTGGATGAATGGTAATCCAGTGCATCCTTCCCGCTTTCGGTCTCAGACACCAGGCTGTGGCCCATGAGAGAACAGGTTTTGCAATTACACTGCGAGTTCTTTCCAGTAGCTTGGCCTTGGTAGTCCTTGCATTCATAACCGAAATAACGCACAAGCTCCTTACGCAAAAGGCCGGCAAACGACTCTCCACGAAAGACTATCTTCTCTCCACTTGTGGTTCGCACCAAAGGATGATCCGTTGCAGGACAGCCTTCAAGCGAACCTGAATAAAACTCTCCCCGGCATGTAATACTGCCCCTATACACAACCACGGTTTTTATCGGATCACGAGTCTTCCTGCACATCAACCCGCTCCTTCAGGATCTCGCAACATGATATCCTCAGCGTATTTCCTCAGGACGTGTCTCAGATACTGAAAGTCCCGCGAACTGTTCTCATTTTTGGTATCCCAGTCACGGCTTTCCAGACTGAGTTTCTGATTCTTCACTATTGCTTCGTAGTGAATCCTGATATTCTCAAGAATTGTTTCCAGGGCCGTCTCAATACGCATTGCATCAACTGCAGGCGAAGGTTTTTTCATACCCGGCTTTTCAACAACGGTCTTGCGTTTGTTGCTGATATTCTTTATGCGTGTCTTCATTTCGCAAAAACTATTCAGGGCGGAAAGCTCCCAGAAGAGCGCGGCAACATGTCTCTTGTCCATGTCCTGTGATGTTGAGCGAAGTTTTTTTATGATTTTATCGTATTCATTACCGGATCCCTCAAGAATGATACCCATGGCTACTCTCCAATGCCTATGAATCGCGGGTTTATCAGTATCTGACCATATCCTTCATTGCACCGTTCGCCGATACTTACAGCCTGCACGGCCTTGAGCCTGTCAGCAAGATCCTTTTTTTGACTTTCATTAACTTCATTTCTGAGCCTGTAAGCAAAAACAGAGCCTGCGGCAATGGCCTGATCCGGCTTTCTTGGAAGCTGGTGTATGTTGGACCAGCCGTCTACCACCACCCTTGCAGAAAATCTTTTAAACGGCTGGGTGTCTTCTAAGGGGTAGCTTTGCAGCATATCTTCGAAAACGGCCTGAGCGTCCAGGTCTGTTACTGCCCGGAAGAGATTGTCGTATACAATGGCAGGGGTCTGAAGCACCACGACAAGCACCCTGCCGTTAATCACTGGAGCCGGGCGGAAGTCAGCCTCTTTATAGGTCCTCTGCCAGGATCAGGATACTGCTTCATCCGCGTTTCGAGAAATCCCCTCCTCTTTTTCCCTATGCCTACTCTAAGCCCGAAGCTATATTCATCATCCTTGTCGTGTCGCACATGGAGAGAGTTGTTGAACAATTCCAGGAATTTTAAAAGGTCGGCGGGGACGCCGCTTAACCATCCGATAAACTGTTCTTCGTTACAGATTGAAGAATAAGAGTAGAGAGCGGCAGTCCTGGCCCTTCGGGTCGCCCGTTCCGCTCCATGATAAAGATAGACCTCTTTCCTGGGATCCAAGGGTTTTGGTTCGCTCTCAGGATCATTATTTCTATGATAATAGTATTCAGGAGACTTGCACTGCTTCAAAGGCGCATGACACTCAAGACATTTTTTGCCATCGGATTGGATGGCGTCAATATACGAATGGCCGGGGTCTTCGGTCGTGGGAGGATGGTACTTACAGGCAAGTGCGGAAAGAGGCATCCTGTATGAAAAACGCCCGGTTGCAATAAAATCTTCGCCTTTATCACCCGAAGGTATGGGAAAAAGGCCGTGAAAGGTTATTTTCCCCTGACAGAAGAGATCAAGAAAATCACTGTTTCCAAGCCTGTCCTTTTCCCAGAGGGCGGCCAAGGCCCCACGAAGCATGCTGCCTGAGACATGGGATGCCGTTTCCATGTGGTTTCCCGAAAGGTAGGCACTACTTATGGTAACTGCACCACGGATCGTGGCAATAAGTCTTAGATACGTCATAATGCCTTCCTGTCTTCAATGTTTTTCACCAGCTCGCAAAACTTGGCGGTCCGCACCTTCTTATCATTTTCAAAGGACGAAAAAGACCCGCTCAATTTGCACGCGCCCTTGCCTCTGGACTTGCGCCGTCCCACAGCACGCGTGTTCAGCATTGCTGCAGCCAGGTAGACTGCTTTGTTTTCCTGAACGAATTCGGAAAAACGAATGGTTCCTTCAAATTCCAGGGCCGCGCCTTCTTCGAAAAAAAAGAGGTGTCTGTCCAGGACAGTACCCGTCCGCATATCTTGCTTGTGAGATGCATAGGGTTCAGCAATTCCCAACGGCATGA
>DFBQ01000019.1:12208-14699 GCA_002367355.1 Deltaproteobacteria bacterium UBA3076
TCATATCCTCGGGAATTGCTGCATAGGATTTGATATATTGTTGCCTCTCATCGGTTGAACATTTTCCACTCTTGAGCATGGGCAGTATAAGCTCCTTGTTCGATGTACATGTAAAATCTTCCCAGGCGATAATGCCTTCCTGGGCCGAAGAACCCAGAAAATAACAGAGTATACAGGGATCTTCGCCAGGTCTGGAGATTGCGCATGGAAGCCTTGGCTCAGGGGTATAGGGATTGTGAAACGCACATATTGTATCCATCTCCCGTTCAAAAAAGCTAAAGTGAAGGAGATCATACAGGCCCTGGGCCACGATGCCGGAAACCGTGGTGCCGGGTAGAACAGGCACACCGTCCGGATTGATTCTAAGAAGCGAGTCAATGACCCTTCCAAGTCCGAAACCGGAACCGACATGATACTGAGTTTCAAGTTTGATCTGAACAGTTGCCTCATTGTAGTAGCAGATATTCACCTTATTGCACTCCATGCCCATATGTACGATTAACAAAAGTCTACAAGCTCAACAATATCGGCCTGCCAGGTACGCTGCGCACTTCTCTTAATGCCGTTGCGGTCAACAAAACGCCAATTATCATGCTCCAGAAATTCTTTCATCAGGAGACCCTTATAGGTCTCGGCATTCTTGGAATACAGGACACCAAGCCTGTCCGCCAAGGCCGCCAACTTCACGAAACGTCCTTGTGCATCAACCCGGTCCTCGGTTATCTCTGAAGGATAGAATATGTTCTTCAGGTCTATGAATGTCCGCCTTGGTGTCTCCATGTCTTTTAAGCACCGAATATGCTTAACAAGTTTGCCTAATTCATCAACCAGATAGGGTCTTGCCGTAAGAAACGCATAGTTTCTGCCATCGGGTAGAATATAGTGCTGCCGCTCCGGCTGGCTGCCGAGCGGCTCAAGCAAAGGAGATGTAACAACCATGAAGTCCAGGGCGGACTTTTGTTTTGGACTGCGAGAGGTGTCGCTACTGCCGGTCCTGGCGTCTTGCTTCAGGAGCCACATCTGTTTCTTTGCGTTAACGGCCAGCTCCTCAGCCTTGCTAAACAGGATGGAGAAAGGCATAGAGGGCTGGGAAAGTACCAGTCCCCCACAGATCCCCTCCTTGAACGGGCTGCCGTCTCCTGATGCCTCCTCCAGGAAGACCCGGGCGAATTTCAGGGCGCTCTCTGCCGGAAGCACTACCAGGAGATCATCCCCTCCCCTGATGAGAATCCGACCGGGAAAGCCATCATTCCTGTTGACGTTGACTGTATCCGCGGCTTTCTTCAGGGCTTTGGAGTTCCATGTGCTGATATCAGAAGAGAAATCCGAGTATTGTTCAATGGTTTTGGTGACTTCGGGTCTCTGAATGAGGCTGCCCATCTCATTTCCGTCGGCGTAGAATACACCGATGTAGCCATGATCACCTTGGGCCGCAATGTAATGAAAGCTGTTGATTTTCTCGTTTTTGTAAGGATCCTGAGTAAATGGCACTACTATCCGGTTCCTTTTTTTGTCTGAACCTCCGATCACAATCTTCAGGAGTCCATCTGCTTGCATGACTGTAGGGCAGGCATCGCACTAAAAGGCCTTGCCGACGCATCTGTCTTCTGAGCTTTCAGTTCGTCGCCGATCCGCTCAACAATTCCCTTCCCTTTCAAGAGCGGACCGCAAACAAGGACGTTCTCCTCTCCAAAAAGATACCTGGCAATGAAGATAATAAGCTTCTTGAAGCGCTCTGCCTGGTCTTCTTTCAAAAAACCCACCACAAAACGGCCTGCTGCAGCCAGATAGACTCTGTCAGCACTCATTCTGCGAGCCAGAGCTGGCACCAGCTTGCTTGAAAATGTCTCCAGCAGGAGGCTGCCCCCTGCCATGTAGCGCAGCTTTGGGGCCTTCAGCAGATAGGTATGTATCTTGATGACTTCACCTGCGACCACATAATTTTTCATGGTGCTATTTTCCATTATTGATTGGAGTTGACGCCGGAAACTGCAGTCTTAATTATGTTCTCCGCATCCTTCCAGGTGATGGGAGAAACCAGTTTATCTCTGAACCACTCGTTGTTGCTTGTTATCAACTCCTTTGCCTTACATGCTGTGCCATTCCTATCAAACCAGAAAAAATCTTCAAGAAGGAGAACAAACAACTTCTCCATGGTTTTGATAGCGTCCCTGGCAGTTTGCTTAGGAACGGGCTTTAAACCGTGTACCGCCTTGTCCCTGAGATTTCTCTCACCCTTGAAAAATTGCAGTTGATCGCGTATAGGTTTCGTTATTTCCTGATTAATCTCTATTTCAACATTCTTTATCTTTACCTTACCATTCTTGTTATTAAGTAAAAGTTTTTCAAGTCGTCCATAGCCACGACAAATGGCTTTTCCCAATGCCACATCATCCTGTTGCTTAGAGGAATTGGCCTTGATCATCGTTTCGTCCACCCAAGCTTTTTTATCACAACGAAGCCTCAAAAAAAGGGTAAAAATCAAGTGGTT